>NZ_KV799936.1:0-41271 GCF_001810105.1 Neisseria sp. HMSC068C04 | reverse complement strand
TGAAAAACATTTAAACCCTGTTTTCAGACGGCCTTTTTGTCCTAACCCATCTAAAAAATGCTAAGATTGTTGCCTGAATTTATCCGGCTGAAACATCATGAACCCATTATTGAACCATCTCAAACCCTATCCTTTCGCCCGCCTGCGTGAAGCTATGCAAGGCATTGATGCACCCGAAGGCGTAACGCCCATTCATCTGCAAATCGGCGAGCCGAAACACCCGACGCCCAAAGTCATCACTGACGCGCTGACCGCTTCCCTGCACGAACTGGAAAAATATCCGCTGACCGCCGGCCTGCCCGAACTGCGCCAAGCCTGTGCCGAATGGGTTGCCCGCCGTTATGATGGTTTGAGCCTCAATCCCGACAATGAAATCCTGCCCGTATTAGGCAGCCGGGAAGCTTTGTTCTCTTTTATCCAAACCGTTTTAAATCCGGCTTCAGACGTCCCCAAACCGGTCGTTATCAGCCCCAATCCTTTCTATCAAATTTACGAAGGTGCGACTATTTTGGGCGGCGGCGAAATCCATTTTGCCAACTGTCCGGCACCCAGCTTCAACCCTGATTGGAGCAGCCTGCCCGAAGACGTATGGCAGCGCACCAAAGTCCTGATCGTCTGCTCGCCCAACAACCCGAGCGGCAGCGTCCTGCAATTAGAAGACTGGAAAGAAATTTTTGATTTGCAAGACAAATACGGCTTCGTTATTGCCTCTGACGAATGCTATTCCGAAATCTATTTTGACGGCAACAAACCAATCGGTGGCCTGCAGGCTGCGGCGCAATTAGGACGCGGCACGCGCAACATTATTATGTTCACCAGCCTGTCCAAACGCTCCAACGTCCCCGGTTTGCGTTCCGGCTTTGTCGCAGGCGATGCCGAGTTACTCAAAAACTTCCTGCTCTACCGCACCTACCACGGCAGTGCGATGAGCATTCCCGTCCAACGCGCCAGCATTGCCGCTTGGAACGATGAAGAACACGTTATTGACAACCGCCGCCTCTACCAAGAAAAATTCGACCGCGTTATCCCTATTTTGCAACAGGCGTTTGATGTCAAACTGCCTGACGCATCGTTCTACATTTGGCTGAAAGTTCCCGATGGCGACGACTTGGCATTTACGCGCAACCTGTGGCAGAAAGCCGCTATCCAAGTGTTGCCCGGCCGCTTCCTCGCCCGCGATACCGAACAAGGTAATCCGGGAGAAGGCTACGTCCGCATCGCTTTGGTTGCCGATGTGGAAAGCTGTGTCAAAGCGGCTGAAACCATGGTTGTTTTATACCGTCGATAAAACAAAGGCCGTCTGAAATTTCAGACGGCCTTTTTAAATCAACCAAGTTATATCACGAAATCCAACAGATAAAAATCTTCTTTGCCTACGCCGCACTCAGGGCATTTCCAGTCATCAGGAATATCTTCAAACTTAGTTCCGGCAGGCAGGCCGTGCTCGGGATCGCCGAGGTCTTCGTCGTAAATCCAGCCGCAAGGGCCGCACATATATTGAGCCATTTGGTGTTCCTTCCATTTTGAAAGGCCGTCTGAAACCGTATTTTCAGACGGCCTTTCGTGTGTCTTATTGTTGATATTTTGAATTTATTGCGCTGCTTCCAAAGCGGCGATTTCTTTACGCAGGTGTTTGATGGCCGGTGTTACGATGGCGACAAACATGGCCTCACGGACGCGGCGTTGTGCCGGGCTGCGCATTAGATAGCCTTTTGCGCCTGCATGCAATGCGGCAGATTGAGTGGCGTTCAGAGCCAACACAGCAGCCGCTTCACGCAGTTTTAAGGTTGCCAGCGTATCAGGTTTGTTGTTCCACGCATCATCGGCAAGGCGTTCGGTTTCCGCCCATGCGCCGTCCAACGCGGCTTTCAAATCATCATAACTGTGGTCGAGGTATGAGTTTACTTCCGCGTTCACTACATTGGCCATGCGGATAATACCGAGCGCACCGTCAATCACACCGGCGCCGATACCTATTTGCAGCAAGATGAAACCGGCTTTAATGGTCGGAATATAAGACTGGAACTGCTCAGGCGTAGCAATCACATCTTCATCGGGAATAAACACGTCTTTAAAATTCAGGCTGTAAGTGCGCGTGCCTTCCAAACCGCAAAACTCAGGGCAATCTTGCAGGGTAACGCCTTCCCATTGGCCGCCGGTGATAAACATCACATAGCTGTCGCCGACTTGGGCGGTATTCGCCCAAATATGGTCTTCGCCGATATTGGATACCCAAGGCAAAGCGCCGTTGACTTTGTAGCCGCCTTCAACGCGCTCTGCTTGCAGGTTGTGTTTTTCAATGCCGGCAAGGTGTTTGACGGTATTGGACATGCCCGTACCGGCTAAGACTTTACCCTGCAGAATATCGGCGAAGTATTTGTCTTTAACCGCTTGATTAGGCGATTGGTGCAGATACCACGCGCAAGCCACCTGACACCATGCGCTGAACGAAGTGGCGCCGCATTCTTTACCGATTTCGCGCAATACGGCGATTTGCGTTGCCAAACCCAAACCGTTACCGCCTTCTTCAACCGTACCGGTCGCGGCAAAACCGCCGATTTTGCCCAATTCCAGCATAAATTCTTTCGGATACAGGCCTTTGCGGTCGATGTCGTCCACCAATGGTTTCAGCTTGCTTTTAACGAGTGCGGCAACATTGTTCAGTAAAGCTTCGCGTGTCATGATTTTTTCCTCTGAATAAGGTTTAAAGCGTAGATGGTTCCACTCATGAATTATTCTTGGCAACAAGGATATCCCTTGCTTTTTACTAAAAGGCCGTCTGAATTTTCAGACGGCCTTTGATGAGATTAGGCAAATGCCTGCAATTCAGGATTGATTTCAGTTTTGGCAAGGTTATTGACGTAGTTGCACAAGGTTGCCAAAGCAACGCCCATAACGACTTCAACAGCTTGCTGTTGGTTGTAGCCTGCATCAAAGAAAGCTTTCAGCTCGTCGTCGGATACCGCGCCTTTTTTCGCCATAACGGCTTGGGTGAATGTCGCCAAAGCACCCAGTTTGGCATCGTCAAACTCGCCTGCAGCTAATGCGCGTGCGGCTTTGATGGATTGTTCGGACAGCAGTTTTTTCAGGGTAGCCAGTTTGGTGTGGCCAGCAACGCAGAAACCGCATTCGTTGGTACGGGCGGCGATGATTTGGACAACTTCAACTTCGCCGTCAGTCAGGCTGTTGGCCGCATTCAGCTTGCCAACTTCTTGATAAAACGCCAAAGCTTCAGGCGCATTGGCCAAAACGCCGATCAGGTTAGGAATAAAGCCGTTGTTTTTCAATACGGCTTCAACGCGTGGTTTAGCAGCTTCAGGAGCGGTTTCAACTGTGTGTATGGTCAAGCGGGACATGTATATAACCTTCTTATCTGGTGAAATGAAGCGACCATCATAAGCCATCCGCCTCCATCAGAAAAAGACTTATTGGTTATTTACCGCGAACCAAAAGTTATAAGGCCGTCTGAACGGATTCAGACGGCCTTATCAAATGATTCAACTCATTATTTCATAAAGTTTTTCAGCAGCATAGAAGCGATATCGTCCAAGCCGAAGCCATCCGCATCTTGAGCCGTGCCGTTAGGTGTGGCTTTATCGACCAAGTCAGGCAATACTTTGGCCAACAAATCGCCTGCTTGACCGGCATCCACGCCGAATTTTTGCGCGATTTGGTTTACCGTATCGCTGCCCAAAGCATTTTGCAGGTCGCTGCCGGACACAGACAGGTTGCTGGATTGGTTGGAAACCCAGCTGCTCAGGGCATCGCCCAAACCGCCTTGTTGCAGTTGGTTGATCAGGTTGCCCACACCGCCTTGCTGTTTCACCAAATCCATCGCCATATCGGTCAGAGAACCTTGTGCGCCGTTTTCGTTGTTACCACCCAACATTTGAGTAGCCGCATTCAAAAGATTGTCCATAAGTGCCATGACTTTTTCCTTGTATTTGTGTCTAAAAAAAGAAAACGGAGTGTAGCAAAATTTGCACTGAAAAAAATCAAGCTTAACCAAACTAAACTTCTTTTATCCCAAAGCCGTAACAAAACAAAGGCCGTCTGAAACCCGGTTTCAGACGGCCTTTATAAGGGATAATGCTATTCTTCGCGGCCATTGAAATACTCGGCCGCCCCACCTTCAAAAAACCCTTGCAAAATTGCCTGCGCCGCCACTTGGTCAAGTACGGATTTTTGTTTTCGGCCAAATACTTGGGCTTCAGCAAGCAAGCTTTCCGCGTATAGGGAAGACATCCTTTCGTCCACCCAATAAACCGGCAAGTTAAAACGTCCGTGCAACCGGCGGCCAAACTTGCGGCTCAAACGGGTCAACTCATGCTCCGTCCCGTCGGTATGCGTCGGCAGGCCGACCACAAAATACTTGGGTTGCCATTCTTTGACCAGCTTGGCAATGGCCTCGAATTTTTCATCATTGCTGTTACCGGTTACCGTCGCCAGCGGATGGGTCATGCCCAACTCGGCATCGCCTTGCGCTACGCCGATACGCGCCTCGCCGAAGTCAAAGGCCAAAACCGTGCCTTTGGGTGCATCAGGCATGGCCGACTCCTGAAACCAAGGCGTTCGGATTGACGCCCAATTTTTCAAAAGCGGCGGCATAACGGAGTTCGTAAGGCACATCAAAAAGAATATGCTCGTCTGCAGGAACGGTCAACCAAACATTTTCTGCCAGCTCGCGCTCCAACTGCCCTTTGCCCCATTTTGAATAACCAATACTGATCAAAGCCTTATCAACAGCACCTTCTTTAGACAAGTTTTCAATCACATCGCGCGAAGAAGTCAGCGCAACGTTATCGGTTACCACCATGCTGTTTTGCCAGCGGCCAATCGGCGTATGCACGACATAGCCGCGCTCAATCTGAACCGGCCCGCCCATCATCACGTTTTCATGTTGCAGGCGCAACGGGATATTGCGGTCGGCGGCGGCAAAAATCATGTCCATGGTAATCGGCGAAGGCTTGTTGATGATGATGCCCAGCGCACCTTCTTCATCGTGTTCGCACACATAAATGACCGTATCCGTAAAAAACGGATCGTCCATATGAGGCATGGCAATCAGGAAATGGTTGGCTAAATTCATATTCTTTTAATCTATAAGCTGATTCTATTATTTTTGTCCGTCGGCAACCGGCGCGTCCACCACGCACGCACCGTAAACCGCGCCGCCTGCCGGTACCGGCGTATCGGTTTTCGCATGGGCAAAACACGATACCGCGCTTAAAGAGTTTTTCGGCGAGCCTTGAACGATTTTATCGCTGTACACCAAATAAGCGAAAGATTTACGTTTCGGGTCGTAATAGCGGATAATCTGCTGGCTCTTAAATGCTATGCTGGCGCTGCGTTTGAACACTTGTCGCGGTTTCAAAACCGCAGCCTCGTTATAACGGATGACTTCCGCACTTTGCACGCAGGAAACCGATGCGTCGCTGGCATCTTCTTCCAGATTGACCGTTTCTTTCAAACCGCCTTTTTTCGCGTACGAAATATAACAGGCAACCCCCTGCACATCGGGATCGTCAAAACCTTCCACTTCAATACGGTCATTTTTACCCAGCATATGAAACACCGTACTGGCGCGCCCGATTTTATCGGTATTGTCACCACAAGCCGCCAAAACCATGGCACCCAACACTACTAATAAATATTTTTTCATAATATCCTGTCGATCCAGACTGTCAGTTTCCAGGCAGACTAAACCCCGTCCGCCTACTCTATCGTTACTATATAAGACCGTTCGTCCATATTGCAACCCGATATTATTTTCAGACGGCCTGACAGACAGTATAATCCGTCCTATTGTTCCTACTTTGATAGCAAGATCGAACCATGCGTTACAAACCCCTCATTCTCGCCCTGTTGCTCAGTTTCTCCCTGCCAACCTATGCTGCCAAAGACGCGCCGAAAGAAAAAGCGGCCGCCGTCAAAAAAGCTGCGCCCGTAAAAAAAGAGAAAGAAGCCACTAAGGCAGATGTCAAAAAAGAAACCTCAAAAAAACAAGCGGTAAAAGAAAAAGAGGAAGACAAAAAAGCGGTTAAAACCAAAGCTGCCAAAGAGAAGGAAACCGCCGACAAAAACGAACGCGCTTCAGCCAAAAACAAAACGGCTAAAGCCGCCGAAGCCGCTGCCGACAATAAAAAGGCCAGCCGTAAAGCCGAAGAGCCTAAAGAAACAGCAAAAGACAAAAAAGCCGCAGCCACAAAATCCGGCAAAGCCAAAGAACAAGACAAGAAACCTGTTGAAGATAAAAAAGACAGCAAAGCCAAAGAATCCTTAAAAAAAGCAGAACCTAAGGAAACCAATGCCAAAGAGCCTGCTAAAAAGGCGGCAGAGGATAAAAAAGACGGCAAAAAAACCAAAGAGCCCGTAAAAAAAGCAGCCGAAGACAAAAAGGCCGAAGCTAAAGAAGCCAAAGAACCTGCAAAAAAAGCTGTTGAAGACAAAAAAGACGCTAAAAAAGACACAAAAGCCAAAGAGCAAAACAAAAAAGCCGAGCCTAAAGTTGAGCCTAAAGCCGCTTCTTCAGTCGAAAACGATTTCAAAGCAGCCGTAACTGCCGCCGCCAATGATATGGAAACCAAGAAATTCTTTGCCAAACGCAACGAGGGTTTCATTATCCATGTCAATGCCACGCTCAAACAGCTGCAACAAACACGCAACAACCTCTCCGGCATCAACCGCAAACAACGCGACGCATGGGAAAAATTCCAAAAGCTCAATGCCGATGCCAACCAGTTGAAAGCCGAAGTTTCCAACACGCGCGCGCAAATTTCGCGCTTTGTGTCCGGCAACTATAAAAACAGCCAGCCCAATGCGGTTGCCCTCTTCCTGAAAAACGCCGATGCCGGTCAAAAAACCCGCTTCCTGCGTTACACGCGTTATATCAACAACGCCAACGACCAAGTCATGAGAGACTTGGAAAAACAACAGAAAGAGCTGGCCGCGCAAGAGCAAAAAATCAACAATGAATTGGCTTACCTGAAAAAACTGCAAGCCAATATCCAAGCTTCGTTGCGTCAACAAGGCGTAACCAATACCGCCGAACAAGCCGAAAGCCGCCGTCAAAACGCGCAAATGGCCAAAGAAGCGCAAAAGAAAATCAACCACAGAGAAAACGAGCAACGCCTCAACAATCTCTTGAAAGATTTGGAAAAACGCAAAGCCGAGCAACGCAAAGCCGAAGCCGAAGCGCGTAAAAAAGCCGCCGAAGCCCGCTTGGCCGCTGCCGAGAAAGCCCGCAAAGAGCAGGCTGCCGCCCAACAAAAAGCTGAAGCAGAACGTGCCGCCATGTCTACGCTGACTGACGAAGACATGAAACTGCAAGCCCCCAACACCCAAGGCTTTACCGTCAGCAACGCCAACAGCTTCAGCCGTATGCAAGGCCGTCTGAAAAAACCGGTCAACGGCACATTGGCAGGCCTGTTTGGTCAAGACCGCGGCGATGGCGAAGTTTGGAAAGGCGTATTCTACAATACCGTTCCTGCTCCGGTCAGCAGCATTGCCTCAGGCACGGTTACTTTTGCCGGCGAACTTGAAGGCTACGGCAAAGTAGTCGTCCTCGACCATGGCGACGGTTATGTCAGCATTTACTCCGGCCTGAACGAAATCGACACCGCCCAAAACTACGCCGTCAATGCAGGCAGCAAGATTGGCACCAGCGGCACTTTGCCGTCGGGCGAAACCGGCCTTTACCTTGAAGTCCGCTACAACGGACAAGTCATGAATCCGCTTTCCTGGATTAACTGATGTTTCAGACGGCCTGAGTGAGTTTTCCCCTTCAGGCCGTCTGAATTTCATCATAAACTACAATAAAACACGATTTTCACGCCTGTTCAGCACATTAAACAACAAACTTTTACCTTAAACTTATTGTTCCAAGCGTTTAAATCAAATAAAGTCAACAGGTTCAGAGAAAACAAAAACCACTTTGCTTACCGTACACAAAAAGAAAGTCAAACGAATGTCAACAAAATCCACTTTGAAAAAAGTTGCAATCTACACTCTCGGCGCGTTTAGCGGCATCGCCCTCAGTCTGAGTGTACAAAGTTTTGCCGCCGAAAAAGACAAAAAAGACAACGAGGCCCTGCCCGTGCAAACCATCCGCACCATGGCAGAAGTGTACGGCCAAATCAAAGCCAACTATTACCAAGACAAACCCGACGCCGAGCTCTTTGAAGGCGCAATGAAAGGCATGGTGTCCGACCTCGATCCGCATTCCGAGTATATGGACAAAAAAGGCTATGCCGAAATGAAAGAGTCCACCAGCGGCGAATTCGGCGGCTTGGGCATGGAAATCGGACAAGAAGACGGCTTCGTCAAAGTCGTTGCCCCGATTGAAGACACACCCGCAGAACGCGCCGGCGTGAAAAGCGGCGACTTCATCGTCAAAATCGACAATACCTCTACGCGCGGCCTGACCGTCAGTGAAGCCGTCAAAAAAATGCGCGGCAAACCGGGTACCAAAATCACCCTGACCCTTTCACGCAAAAATGCCGACAAACCCATCGTCGTCAACCTGACCCGCGCCATCATCAAAGTCAAAAGCGTACGTCATCACCTGCTTGAAAAAGACTACGGCTACATCCGCGTCTCCCAATTCCAAGAGCGCACCGTTGCTGCGCTCAACGAAGCCGCACAAGCCCTTGTCAAAGAAAACAAAGGCCCGCTCAAAGGCATCATCCTCGACTTGCGCGATGACCCGGGCGGCCTGCTCAACGGCGCAGTCGGCGTATCCGCAGCCTTCCTGCAGCCTGACGTAACCGTTGTCAGCACCAAAGGCCGCAACAAAAAAGAAGGCATGGTTCTCAAAGCAACTGCCGAAGACTACATAACCACCAGCGGCAAAGACCCGTTGGCCGGATTGCCTGCCGAGCTGAAAACCATTCCGATGACCGTCCTGATTAACGCAGGCTCGGCCTCCGCTTCCGAAATCGTTGCCGGCGCATTGCAAGACCACAAACGTGCCGTCGTCGTCGGCACACAAAGTTTCGGCAAAGGCTCCGTGCAAACCCTGATTCCGCTTTCCGGCGGCAGCGCAGTCAAACTGACCACCGCCCTTTACTACACGCCAAACGACCGCTCAATTCAGGCGCAAGGCATTGTTCCTGACGTTGAAGTCAAAGACAAAGACCGCGCTTTTGAAAGCCGCGAAGCCGATTTGGTCGGCCATATCGGCAATCCGTTGGGCGGCCAAGACGTCAACAGCAGCACCGAAACGCCTGCCAACGCCGAAACCAAAGCCGATAAAGACAAGTCCAAAAAAGACAAAGACGAAGACATCTCCAGCCGCCGCATTCCAAATCCGGCCAAAGACGATCAACTCCGTAAAGCCTTGGACTTGGTGAAAAATCCAGCCGAATGGCAAAAATCTTTGGGCTTGGCAGCGAAAAAACCTGCACCGAAAAAAGATGCGGATAAAGACAGCAAAAAATAAACCTGTTATTTCTCAATAAAAAAGGTCGTCTGAAAACGATATGATTATTTTCAGACGACCTTTTTTATGTTATTTCACCCCCCAATACACCAGTCCCTTATATGGCAACTTAATATTAGGTAACCAAAAATCTTCTCCCTGCCAACCTTTGTCTTTATTTCCTACTACTTGATAAAGTGTAAGAAATAAATCATTGGGATATTTTTCTCCTAATTTACGGTCGTCTTCCGAAAGCATTGTGCCAGTTGCTCGAGAAAGTTTACGTCCTGTTTTGATCAAAACGTAAGTTTTAAAACTTGGACGTTGTGCCTTTAATGCTTCTACACCAGCAATAAATTTTTCCTTATTCCAGTCATCTGGGACATAATGACCCAATTTATCTAGAACCAAGAATAAATCTTCTATATCCATTTGATATAAATCAGATTGAATTTCATCTTTCAAAATAGAAGGCAAAATCTTGTTAATCTCCGACAAATTATCCTCGTTTGGGTGAAGTGGAAAATAATTCACACCACCCACAATTTGATTGATACTGTCGAATTTCAATACATTTTTTCGAGTCGGATTGATATTTTCCGGATAAATAACCTGAATATTGCCGTCTGAATTTTTTGCCTGCTCAATAATCAGATTATTTGCTTGATTGAGTTGTACAAAGAAGTAATAGACATCAAACGGAATATAAAGCCGTAATAATGATTTATCACGGTCATATCCAAAAATACGCGAATGTTGCCAGAAAGTATCTGCATTCGTTTTTTTGGCAGTGCGACTATAATAAACCGTTTGTAATTTCGGAATAGTTAAGCCTCGTCCAATCACATTCCCACCAATAATAATGTTAAAGCCTCTTTCTAAATCAAAATCTGATTCTGTCTGCGAGTTAACGACGAGAATATAAATTTGCTTATTTTCTAAAAGTTCTATTAGTTTTTCATAAATTTCCTCAAAATGATGAATATCAGGCTTGGTCTTTTGTAAATCCAAATAGTCTTCTTTAAAGCTGTCTGCAAGATTCTCCCCGCTATTAATCGCTTGTACCAAATCATTTAAAAAAGCTTGGATTTTTTGAGAGAAGGCTTGATGGTCTTGGATTTTATAACTTGGATGTAAAGCAAAATTACAATTAGTTTTACCGCATAAAGCAAACTCTGCACAAGTAAGCAGAAAACTGTGCAATGCCTGTTTTACCCCTTCGGCAATTTCACCACTCGCATCTTTCATATCGTCCAATTCACTGTCAATGAAGCGAACGATATAGCTTGGAGGATCAGAGAAGACAAAATTGCCACCGATGTATTTTTCACCAGCTTCAAAGAAATGGATAAATTCAGGTTGCCAATCAGATTCTTCATGTTGCAATAAAAGCGATTGAGGTGTGGCGGTCAACTGAATAAATAGGCTTTGACAACAGGAATTCTTAATGTCATTTAGCAGTTTATTGATAGTACTGACATCTTTATCCGGCTTATCAGCATTAGTATTTAGGCTGGCCGCATCGGCTTCATCGTCCACAATAACCAAAGGATAGCCTTTCAGGCTACTTTGACTGGCAAACAAATTACGCCAACGTTTCAATACACGGGCATTCTTTTTAATCACAACCAAGATGGGATTATTTGCCTTCATTACCTGCATAAAACTTCGGTCATCGTTTTCAGACAACACAATAAAATTTTTCAGATTAGCTTCGGCGCGCTTGACTGTCTGTTCCTGTAAATCTACGCTGTCAGTAGTAAGATACAAAAAAACTTTGTGGTCGCCATCATCAGCCAGCGCACTTAATACACCCAAAACCTGTGCCGTTTTGCCACTTTGAACATTGCCCAGCAATAAAACATTTTGAGCGATTTTCGGTTCAGTTTGTGATAATTTCCCCATAAAACCATCAACGGTATTTTTAACAGAATCAGCTAATTCAGGCGGGGTCAATTGATTCAAGTAGGTTTGCAACATTTAGTTTTTCCCCTTAAATGAGAGCAGCCAAACATCAGGATTGTCGGTTGAACGGAACTCAAAATGATCGTTACCGTATTGGCGTAAGGTTTCATGCGTAATCTTCTCGTTATTTTGCAGACAACCACGATTTTCCAAACGACCTTTAATCCATTTGCCAAGTGTTTTCAAATCATTTTCTGAGCGGAAATTTTTGGAATAATCTCCCGATGTCTTACATTGAAATTGCCAACCATCATCAGTAATAACTGTAAAAGACTTCAGAATCGGATAACCTTCTTGTGAAGTGATGTCTTTGGATACAATCAACTCTACTTCATACCAGGGTCGTGGTTTGACAAACCCCCGTTTATCTCGTCGACCTTCTCCAAAAAATACATTCAAATTACTTTTTTCTTCGGTTTTAGCCGGAATTGAGAAATGATATTCTGACTTTTGGGCAAATAGTTGCCGAATCTTTTCTGGTACAATTTTCTGTACCCCCAAACAATTTTCTAAATGACTGTTATGTTCAATAAATGTACTCGGCCTCTCAACTTCTTGGATATTTTTGCCTAGCTTATGAATGGTATTTTGAATATCTGCCTGCAACATCTGTGCAACCTTACCATCCAAATGTAACATGGTTTCATAAGTACGTTCCGTACTATCCCAAAAACACGTTAAGTTAGCAGAACCAATTAACCCATTGATTTGTTGATTATTTTTAAAGGAATACATTTTTCCGTGAAATTTCACAAAAGGAGAAATATAGACAGCTCCTCTTTTCTCATGTTGCAAAAAATCATTTAGTTTACATAAGCTGTCATATTGCAAATGGCTAAAACCTTCCAAATAATGCATTCCAACCAATAAATCTATTTTTTGAATGTGATCATTTAGCTCCAAAATTTTATGTAGCTCAACCACTGCATCATTAGATACATAACCTGTTACCATCAAAACTTCATCCGCTGATTTAAATAAATCCATCCAAACTGTATTAAGCGATTTTTCAGTAATTTTGGCATTGGCGATATTGGAAAAAACTGTATTCATTGTTTTCCCCCTCGAATTTTGCTCAGTCGGTCATGAAATAAAACATCCTTCTCTGCTTTCAATTTCTTATGTAAATCTACTTTTTTATAGTTGCCTGAAAAAATTGGTAAGATAGCCTTTGCTAGCTCAACTACACCTTGAGGAGGAACAGCATTACCAATCTGGCGACGTACTTCAGTTGTTGATCCGACAAACTCAAAATCATCAGGAAAACTTTGAAGCCTTGCTCGTTCTCTATTAGTAAAAGCACGCGGTTCAGGGAAGTGATAGCCCCAAGTACCACCGCCACCTGCTGCAATAATTGTTTTTGATGGCTCGTTCCGATGCATACGACGATAAACGTGGCTAATCATACCTTTCACATATAAAGGATGATCTTTAGGAATATCAGTAAAATTTCCACCTTCAGGAATTAATTCCAACATACGGCGTGTTTTATCACTAATTTTTAGTAATTCATTATTACTAACATTTTGTGGAATATTAGATATCGCCTGACCAGCAGTTACATATGGTTTTAAGCCATTTTCGCCAGTTTCATTGTGTGTCGGTTTTGGATGATGAAAATCAAATCCTGTATCCAAACGTACTCCGACAATCAGCACACGTTCACGAAATTGAGGTACGCCAAATTCAGCAAAGTTATACAGCTTTGCCTGAACGTAATAACCGCAATTTTCAAAGTCGGTAATAATTTGCTGGATGGCTTTTTTCTTGTTAGCAGTCAACAAACCTTTCACATTCTCAGCAACAAAAACTTTCGGTTTTTTTGCATTTACAAAACGTAAAAAGCTTTTATAAAGATTGCCGCGTTCACCCTCTAAGCCCGGCTGTTTCCAAATCATGGAAAAATCTTGACAAGGGAACCCGCCTAAAATGATGTCGCAATCGGGAATAGTTGGATCATTCGGATCAATTTGTTCAATATCACCTTCTACGATGACATCGCCGATATTTTTACGGAAACTTTCGCAAGCCCAATGGGAAAAATCGTTCGCCCAAACAGTTTCATAACCAGCTTGGTGAAAACCCAAATCTAAACCTCCACATCCTGAAAATAGAGATAGAATTCTGGGTTTATTGTCAGATGAATTAAAATTTGAGATTTTTTTAGATAACATAGGATTTCACTCCTATGCATAGATTTGATAAAAACCCTTGAAGGGATTTCAATAGAGAACTAGGCAAGGCAAGGCAAGGCAAGGCAAGGCAAGGCAAGAAGCTTACCATCGTTATTTTGAAATAAAATCATTTTTCTAAAACTTCCATGTAAATTTTTCCTATTATGCCGCAAAAAAACAGCAAATGCCGCTGCATTAAACAAGTGATGAATACTTGAAATTATAAATAAAGTATTCATAATCCCAAGGTCGTCTGAAAACGATATGATTGTTTTCAGACGACCTTTTCACACATCAAATATTCCACAGGGAAAACACCATGGCAAAAGCCCCCAAAACCATCTACCAATGTTCCGAATGCGGCGGTACTTCCCCGAAATGGCAGGGCAAATGCCCGCATTGCGGCGAGTGGAACACGCTTCAGGAAAGCCTGGCTGCGCCCGAGCCGAAAAACGCCCGCTTTCAATCTTGGGCGGCGGACACCTCGACCGTCCAATCCCTCTCCGCCGTTACCGCTACCGAAGTGCCGCGCAATCCGACCGGCATGGGCGAGCTTGACCGCGTATTGGGCGGCGGTTTGGTCGATGGTGCGGTCATTCTGCTCGGCGGCGACCCTGGTATCGGCAAATCCACGCTGCTGTTGCAAACCATCGCCAAAATGGCGCAAAGCCGCAAAGTGCTGTACGTTTCCGGCGAGGAATCCGCACAACAAGTCGCCCTGCGTGCGCAACGTTTGGAGCTGCCCACCGAAGGCGTGAACCTGCTTGCCGAAATCCGCATGGAAGCGATTCAGACGGCCTTGAAACAGCATCAGCCCGAAGTCGTGGTTATCGACTCCATCCAAACCATGTATTCCGACCAAATCACCTCCGCCCCCGGCTCCGTGTCGCAGGTGCGCGAGTGTGCCGCCCAACTGACGCGCATGGCGAAACAGATGGGCATCGCCATGATACTGGTCGGACACGTTACCAAAGACGGCGCAATTGCCGGCCCGCGCGTACTGGAACATATGGTCGATACCGTGTTGTATTTCGAGGGCGACCAACATTCCAACTACCGCATGATACGCGCCATCAAAAACCGCTTCGGCGCGGCAAACGAACTGGGCGTATTCGCCATGACCGAAAACGGTTTAAAAGGCGTATCCAACCCGTCCGCCATCTTCCTCGCCAGCTACCGCGACGACACGCCTGGCTCGTGCGTTTTGGTCACGCAGGAAGGCAGCCGCCCGCTTTTGGTCGAAATTCAGGCATTGGTCGATGACGCACACGGCTTTACCCCCAAACGCCTCACCGTCGGACTCGAACAAAACCGCCTCGCCATGCTGCTCGCCGTCCTCAACCGCCACGGCGGCATCGCCTGCTTCGACCAAGACGTGTTCCTCAACGCCGTCGGCGGCGTCAAAATCGGCGAACCTGCCGCCGACCTCGCCGTCATCCTCGCCATGCTCTCCAGCTTCCGCAACCGACCCATGCCTGAAAAAACCGTTGTATTCGGCGAAATTGGCTTAAGCGGCGAAGTCCGCCCTGTAGCACGCGGGCAAGAGCGGCTTAAAGAAGCGGAAAAACTCGGCTTCAAACGCGCCATCGTCCCAAAAGCCAATATGCCGCGCAATGCCAAAGAGTTTCCAAACCTGAAAATCTACGGCGTCAGCAGTTTGCAGGAAGCGATTGACGTTTGTCGTGACGGGGACTAAACCGTTTCGATAATCCGCCTCAAAAAACAATCATCTAAAAGGCCGTCTGAAAACTTTCAGACGGCCTCTCTTTAAATTTAAATATTTTTGTTATATTATAACAAACCATTTTATTCTATCTTTTCTACACATCGAAAATCGGAGAGAAATCATGAAGAAAACCGCTTTGCTTATCGCATCCGCCTTCCTGTTCAGCACTGCCGCACACGCCCACCGCGTTTGGGTTGAAACCGCCCACACACATGGCGGCGAATACCTTGAAGCCGAATTAGGCTATGGCGAATTCCCGGAGCTTGAGCCCATCGCCAAAGACCGCCTGCACATTTTCAGCAAACCCATGCAACTGGTGACTGAAAAAGGCAAAGAAAACATGATTCAAAAAGGTACATACAATTACCAATACCGCAGCAAATTGCCCGTTAAAGACGGCAGCTACTTGGTAACCGCCGAATACCAACCGACCTTCTGGTCAAAAAACAACGCGGGTTGGAAACAGGCAAGCATCAAAGAAATGCCTGATGCAAACTATTGCGAGCAAACCCGTATGTTCGGTAAAAACATCGTCAATGTCGGCCATGAAAGTGCGGATACCGCCATCATCACCAAGCAAGTCGGCCAACATTTGGAAATCGTACCTTTGGATAACCCTGCCAACGTCCACGTCGGCGAACGCTTCAAAGTCTGCGTCCTCTTCAATGGCGAGCCGCTGCCCAACGCTACCGTTACCGCTACATTTGACGGCTTCGACACCAGCGACCGCAGCAAAACCCATAAAACCGAAGCCCAAGCCTTCTCCGATACCACTGATGACAAAGGCGAAGTCAGCATCATTCCATTGCGCCAAGGTTTCTGGAAGGCCAGCGTAGAACACAAAGCCGATTTCCCTGATCAAAGCGTGTGCCAAAAACAGGCGAACTACACCACAATGACCTTCCAAATCGGTCATTCACATCATTGATTTTTCCATAACAAAAGGCCGTCTGAAATTTCAGACGGCCTTTATTCATCCTATTTAAGGACGATGCGGCGCAAACTGCCATTGTCCCAATTCCAAATTCAAATCAAACAGATTCAGACGGCCTATTGCCACACGGACCAAGCGCAAACATGGAAAGCCTGCTTTCGCCGTCATCCTTCGCACTTGGCGGTTTTTCCCTTCCGAAATTTTGATTTCCACCCAAAAATCAGGCACGGATTTACGCACGCGAATCGGCGGCACGCGCGGCCATAAAACACCTGCCTCACCCTCTTCCAATATCCTGACCTCTGCCGGACGGGTGACAAAATCGCCCAAATCTACGCCACGGCGCAACAAATCCAATTTGGCTTCATCAGGAGAACCCTCCACATGCGCCCAATAAGTTTTAACCTGCTTGAATTTCGGGTCGGCAATCTGCGCCTGCAAACGGCCATTATTGGTCAGCAGCAGCAAACCCTCGCTGTCCGTGTCCAAACGGCCGGCCGGATAAAATCCCGGTTTCTCGACAAAATCCTTAAGGCACTGATGTTTTTCATGTGCAGAAAACTGGCAAATCACGCCATAAGGCTTGTTTAGGATAATCAAATCGTTCATTTCACACTTTCAGACGGTCTTGGATTCCAAGAAATTCCGGATAATAAAAAAGACACCGTATAAACGGTGTCTTTCATATTTGGCGGAGTAAGAGGGATTCGAACCCTCGATGCAGGTTGACCCCACATGCTTCCTTAGCAGGGAAGTGCCTTCAGCCTCTCAGCCATTACTCCTAAGGAAGACCGCAATATACGCTTTCTCCCCTCCCTCGTCAAGCATTACCGCCCCAAACTTTCTTAACGCTATGAAATCATTTAAATAAAAATATAATATTTTTTGCATCATCCTATTTTTATACTTCTTTCATATATGTTAAAATGATTCTGTTTTCTGTAAACCTTTTTTCACACCCCTTATTACAAAGGAGTTCGTATGTTACGTTTTTCTGCTTTAGTTGCCGTATCCGCCCTGATGCTTGCCGCTTGCTCACAATCCGGCAATTCCCAACCATCTACTTCCTCCTCTCAAACTTCTACTCAAAAAACAACTGCCGCCGATTCTGCCTGTCGCAGCATGGGTGAAGGCCATAAAGTCAATGGCAAAGGTCAAAACGATATTTATATGTGTAAAGTCGATGTAGCTTTGAACTCTGCCGAAGCTAAATCCGCTTTGGATCCTAGCATCCGCGTTCACTACGGCAGCACATCCGGTGCGACTTTGACTTCCCGTCAAATCTCCAACTCAGTCGGCAAAACCCCTGATGAAACCTGCCAACGCGCATTCCTGAGCGCAGTTAAACGCTTCCAAAGCACTGCACTTCGTAAAAAAGCCAAATCCGTTCATCTGGTTAGCTACTTTGACAAAGTAACCAAAGGCGGTAACGAGTACGAATGCCACATCGCTACATTCAACAGCCGTGTGGTTTTGAAAGGCAGCTTCCACTAAGCAATATCAAAAATGCCGGACTTCAATATGGAGTTTGGCATTTTTCTATTTTATGGATACGACACCCCTTCAATGCCTGCTGGCCGATCCGTCTTTTGCCGCCCGCTACGACCATGCGTCTCTAAACGCGGTCGATTCACAACGTTTGACTGCCACGCTGCAACTGGCGCAGCGTCAAGACTGGCAAGTCAGCCGCGCGTTAAAACAGCAAACCGATTTACCGATTGTATCGCTGAGCCACAGCCAAGGCTTTGCCGCTTTATTGTGTGCGCCTCAGCCCTTAACAGCCGGAGTCGATATCGAATTTATCCGCCCGCGCGATTTCAAAGCGCTGTCGGCTTTGGTCTGCACACAGGAAGAACAAAACTATTTGGAAACGGCAAACTGGCCGTCTGAAACGTTTTACCGATTGTGGTGTTTCAAGGAAGCATTGATTAAAGCGGCGAATTTGGATTTTCCATCGGACATGAAATCGGTCGGCTATGTTTTCGATTCAGGGCAACCCGTCGGTTTACGCGCTGGAAAGCAAACCGATTGGCACGGCACAAGCGCAATTTTGGCAGATATGATGGTACTTGCCTGCGTTTGGAAGGGAAAAGCCGTCGCCCTGCAATGGCAGTTTTTCGGCTCGCTCAAGCCCAATGATTTAACCGACCTGCAAACTATCTAACAACTGACAAAATAATAATAATCTGATTTAATTTACTGCACTTTTACTTATTCCACACACCAACAGCAGCATTTGCAAAAGGCCGTCTGAACGATGAATCTTCGCCTCCTAAACCGCCTCTATACTGCCCTTATCCTGTTTCTTACCCTGTTTTTGGTTTATGCCTTTGCTTCACAAGCGCGCATCCAAACCGATTTGACCGCATTGTTACCAAGCGAGCAGCAACCCGATGCCTTACTGACGGCTGCAGATAAAGCCGCAGAAGCGCAGCTCAATTCGCAAGTCATTTTGCTTGCAGGCAGTACCGATGCCGAAACCGCTTTTCAGACGACCTCACAAATTGCCGACGTATGGCGCAAAAGCGGCATATTTGAACAAGTCGACAGCAGCATGACGCCGAATCTGGACAAAGTACGGGCGGATATGCAGAAACTGAGTTTGGCGATTTTGCCGCAAGACGAAATACGCCTGCTGTTTGAGCAGCCGCAAGCCTATTTTCAAGCGCGTGCTGAAGTCGCGGCCAATCCGTTTGCCGCCCCCTCACCTTTGTCTTTAGAACAAGACTGGCTGGGCTTCGGACGCTTTGTTGCCGACAAAGCCAATCCGCAAAGCCGTTTGCAGTGGAACATGGACAACGGCATGCTGTTTGCCGAAGACAAAGGCAAAACTTGGGTGTTCTTGCGCGGACGGCTCGCCGGTGGCGATCAATTTTCCGGCAACGATGCCCTCTTGCCGCTGATGGCGCAAAGCCGTCAAATCGCTTCGGAAAACGGCGCGGAAACCTTAAGCGCAGGTGGCGCATTGTTCGCCGCCGTATCCAAAGCAGCTGCAGAAAAAGAAAGCCGGCTGATGAGCATGGTCGGGCTTGGGCTGACCTTTGCGCTGCTTTTGTGGGTCTTCCGCAGCGGCCGGGTATTTTTGCTGTCCTTGCCGCTGGCAGCCGGTATGTTGACCGGATTGGCGGTTGCGTTATTAACCTTCGGCGAAGTGCATATCCTGACCATCGTCATCGGCACCAGCCTGGTGGGTATGTTGGTGGATTTCCCGTTGCACTGGCTTGCTCCGTCGGTATTCGGGCCGTCTGAAAAGACCGTTTGGCAGGCTGAATCGGCAATGAAACATGTCTTGCCGAGTTTTGCCGTCAGCCTGACGATTACCGTCTTGGGCTACGCGCTGCTGTGGTTCACCCCTTTGCCTGTATTGCGCCAAACCGCAGTATTTTCAGGCTTTGCCTTATTTGGCGCATTTGGTGCCACCGTTTTATGGCTGCCGCCGCTGTTTCGCCGCTACCGTGCCAAAACCGTGCCTTTTTCCGCATTAACCGAAAAGCTCTATTCCTTGTCAGGCCGTCTGAAAAACCGCCTGCACAAACGCGGCTGGTTAATCGTGGGCGGAATTTTGCTGGCAGTCGGACTGTGGCGCAGCGACTGGCGTGACGACATCCGTCAATGGGTCAATATGCCGACCGCGATGTTGACCGAAGTACAACAAATCGGTCAGTTAAGCGGCACGGATTTTGGCGGCAAATATTTGGTGGCCGAAGCACAAAGCGAAGATGCCCTATTGAAGAAAACCGCCGAACTCGGCCGCGCCCTGCAGCCCTTAATCGCGCAAGGCAAACTGTCCGGCATCCAATCGCCCGACCAATTCATCCTGCCGACGACGGAACAGCAAAAACTGCAAAACCGCCTGCGCGAATTGACCAAGTTGCCTGATAGCTGGAAACCGCTTACTGAAATCGGTATTCCGCGCAAAACCGTGCGCGATGCCCTGCTGCAAGCTGCCGATACGCAACCATTATCGCTTTCAGACGGCCTAAATACCGATTTGGCAGAAGCTTGGCGTTCCTTGTATTTGGGTGAAGTGGAACCAGGCCGTTTTGCTGCCATCGTTCGTTTGAACGGCATGACCGATGAAGCCGCCGTACGCGCCGTGGCGCAACACGTCTCCGGCGTACACTGGGCAGACAAACGCGCCCACTTAAACGAGCTTTTCCACCACACGCGCGATCAGGCCGCATGGTTGAAACTGGCTTCCTATGCGTTGGCATGGCTGCTCTTGTGGAAAATGTTCGGTTTCAAACGTGGTAGCAAAATCCTTGCCGTGCCGCTGGCTGCCGCCATCTGCACCGTTGCCGTACTCGGTTTGGCAGGTATTCCCGTCAGCCTGTTTGCCATGTTCGGCCTGCTTTTAGTGTCCGCCATCGGCGTGGACTATGCCGTCTATGCCGCCACCGCACACCACAGCGCCCTGGCAAAATTAGGCGGTATGCTGCTTGCTGCCGCAACGACAGCTATTTCCTTTGCCCTGCTCGCCATCAGCAGCACGCCCGCCGTTGCAGCGTTCGGCATGACGGTTACCATCGGCGTAGCATTCAATATTTGGCTGGCAGGCACATTGTTGAAAAATTAGACAAAAGATGAAGACGATTGAAATTGAAGCGATATTTTGTTTCAACTTCTATCGCCAAGTCGCAAAAGGCCGTCTGAAAAATTTCAGGCGATGGATTAAACATTATTTATCATTAAAATCAAAGGTATTTTCAAATGTCCGTAGAATTTGACGTTGCCGTTATCGGCGCAGGCCCTTCAGGTTCGGTTGCTTCTGCTTTGCTGAACAAACAAGGCTTTAAAGTTTGCGTATTGGAAAAACAACATTTCCCGCGCTTTGTCATCGGCGAAAGCCTGTTGCCGCATTGTATGGAGATGTTGGAAGAAGCCGGTTTTGCCGATGCAGTGCATGCCGAGCCCAGCTTTCAATTTAAAGACGGCGCTGCATTTTCATGGGGCAGCCGTTACACAGATTTCAACTTTACTGAAAAATTTTCAGACGGCCCCGGTACTATTTATCAAGTGCGCCGCGGCATCTTCGACAAAATCCTGATTGATGAAGCGGCAAAACAAGGCGTCGATGTCCGCTTCGGACATGGCGTAACCGCGTTTGACAACAGCGGCGATATGGCACGTTTGAGCGTTGCGACCGATACAGGCGAAAACTATGAACTGACCGCCAAATTTGTTTTGGATGCCAGCGGTTATGGTCGTGTCCTGCCCCGCCTTTTAGATTTGGAAAGTCCGTCCGAGCTGCCTCCGCGCCAAGCCCACTTCACGCATATCGACGACAACATCACCAGTCCGAAATTCGACCGCAACAAAATCCTGATCAATACGCATCCCGAACATCGCGATGTCTGGATTTGGCTGATTCCTTTCGGCGACAACCGTTGCTCCATCGGCGTTGTCGGCACGCCCGACAAACTGGCAGGCGAATCAGAAGCCGTATTGAAAAAATTTGTGTACGAATGCCCGATGCTGGCGGAAATCTTGGATAAAGCCGTTTGGGAAAACGACTTCCCGTTCCGCTCTATTCAAGGCTACTCTGCCAACGTAAAAACCTTATACGGCAAACACTTCGCTCTTTTAGGTAACGCCGCCGAATTCCTCGACCCCGTTTTCTCCTCCGGCGTGACCATTGCCCTGCACTCTGCCAAACTGGCTGCCGATTTACTGGACAAACAGCTCAAAGGCGAAGCCGCCGATTGGCAAACCGAATTTGCCGATCAACTGATGGTCGGCGTGAACGCGTTCCGCACTTATGTAACCGGCTGGTACGATTTCCGCTTCCAAAACGCCATCTATGCGCCCAACCGCAGCCCTGAAATCAGCCGCATGATTTCGTCTATTTTGGCAGGCTACGCTTGGGATACGGATAATCCATTCGTGGAAAAATCCGAGCAACGCTTGTCCACGCTTGCCGCATTGGTGGGCGATTTGAAGGTAGAATAAGGACGAATGCCTTTCAGACGGCCGCGCCTAAAAACAGAATAGGCCGTCTGAAAATCTACCCTCATCATTAAATATTTTGACCGATAGATAAAACCTTATGCGATTTATCCCTTTGCTTGCCGCACTGCTGCTTTCCGCATGCGCGACCTCGCTGCCCCATCCGCAAACGCTGCCGCCGCTTTCCAAAGAAGGCCAATGGTTCAAACTCGAGCAAACCAATGCGGCAGGGCAAACCGTTCAAACCAATCTCTTGGCAGTCGAACCTCATTCAGACGGCATCCGCTTTGTCCAAACCGATGCACTGGGTGCGCCGGTATCGCGTCAATCGGTCAGCACCAAAGGCTGGAAAAATGACGGCTTTGTGATGCCCAATGCCACTTCGCGCCGACTGTTTGCTGCCCTGTTGCCGCTTTTGGCCGCCGAACACGCCGCCACGCTTTACCCTGAAGTCCGTCAACAAAATGCCACTCATCAAGGCTTCTGTCCTGACGGCAAAGGCGCGGTGTTCAGCTATCGCGAGCATGACTTGTGGTGTGTTGCCCACCATTCCGAACAATTCCTTATCGGCTTCCCCGACCAAACTTTCTGGACGGTCAGCCCGATTGCAGAAGACTAATTCATGAATACTCCTGTTTATCTCAGCCGTCCAGTACTGACCAGCGCATTGGGCAGCGGCTTGCAAGTTCATGCCGATGCCTTACTCACGCCGTCTGAAAACACGCCCCTGACTTTTTCAGACCAATGGGTAAAAGGCAAAAAGCATGCTTTCGGTGCAGTCAAAGAAACCCTGATGCCTCTGCCCGACAGCATTCCCGAAGCGCATCGCAGCCGCAACAACCAGCTTATCCTGCACACGCTTTCGCAAATAGACGTGCTGATTCAGACGGCCATTGCCCGTTACGGCAAAGAAAGGGTCGCTGTCGTTACCGGTACGTCCACCAGTGGCGCAGACGAAAATATCCCCTTGTTCCAACACGTTGTCCAAGGCGGTGAATGGACGGATGTTCCGTTCAAACAGCTGCAACACACCATGGCTTCTCCCTCCGAATTTATCGCCCGAGTGTACGGCTTGGACGGCTTGCGCTATACCGTTTCCACCGCCTGCACTTCCGGCGCACGCGCCCTCATCAGCGCAGCCCGACTGCTTCGTGCCGGATTGTGTGATGCCGTGATTTGCGGTGGCGCAGATACGCTTTCTCCGCTGACGATTAATGGTTTTGCCTCTTTGGAAGTGCTTTCAGACGGCATCGCCAAGCCCTTTTCCGCCAACCGCAACGGCATCAATATCGGCGAAGCGGCCGCATTTTTCGTAATGACGCGCGATGCAGATTTTGACGGCGAAATGCAGTTGCTGGGCTATGGTGCAAGCAGCGATGCCTACCATATGTCTTCGCCCCGCCCCGACGGTTTGGGTGCAGCCCAATCTTTTCAGGCCGCTTTGGATAAAGCCAGTTTGAAAGCGGAAGACATCGGCTGGATCAATCTGCACGGCACCGGCACGCAACACAACGACAGCATGGAAAGCCGAGCCGTTGCCGAAGTGTTTGGCAGCCACACCCTTTGCACCTCAACCAAACCGTCCACCGGCCATACCTTAGGCGCAGCCGGTGCGATTGAAGCCGCATTTGCCTGGTTGATGGCCAACCGCCAATACAATCCGGAAGGCAAACTGCCGCCGCAACAATGGGACAACGTACCCGATTCTGAGCTGCCCAACATCGCTTTGACCGACGAAAACAGCCGCTGGCCGTCTGAAAAACGCATTGCCGCCAGCTCGTCATTTGCCTTCGGCGGCAGCAATGCCGTTTTGATTATCGGATAAGTCCTTATATTTAGGCTGTCTTTTCAGACGGCCTTTTTCTTTTCCGCAACTTAAAAAACAATAACATCAAAACAACAACCAAATCCGCCGAAATATGCCATAATAGGCTTAGCACGTTTCTTCTCGCGATGTGCCCGAAAAGAAAAACTTAACCTACATAGAGAATAATCCCATGACTAAATCCACCATTATCTATACCTACACCGACGAAGCTCCTGCATTGGCCACTCAATCCCTGTTGCCAATCGTGCAGGCGTTTACCCGCCACGCCGATATTGATGTCAAAACCAGCGACATCTCTCTCTCCGGCCGTATTTTGGCGGCGTTTCCCGAATACCTGACCGAAGCGCAACGCGTACCCGATGCGCTTGCCGAATTGGGCGAACTGGTGAAACAACCCGATGCAAACGTAATCAAACTGCCGAACATCAGCGCATCCGTACCTCAACTGACTGCCGCGATTAAAGAATTGCAGTCTAAAGGCTTTGCCGTTCCCGACTATCCTGCCGACCCTCAAACCGATGAAGAAAAAGCCGTACGCGAACGCTACGACCGCATCAAAGGCAGCGCGGTAAACCCTGTCCTGCGTGAAGGCAACTCCGACCGCCGCGCGCCTAAAGCAGTGAAAAACTTTGCGAAAAAACATCCGCACAGCATGGGTGCATGGACAAAAGACTCCAAAACCCACGTTGCCACCATGCAAAGCGGCGACTTTTTCCATAACGAACAATCCGTTACCGTACCTGAAGCGACTTCCGTATCCATCGTATTCACCGACAAACAAGGCAACAAAAAAGAGCTGCGCGAGCCTGTTGCCCTGAAAGCCGGCGAAATTATCGACGCAACCGTAATGAGCAAAAAAGCCCTGCTCGCCTTCCTTGCTGAACAAGTGAAAGACGCGAAAGCAAAAGGCGTATTGTTCTCGCTGCACATGAAAGCCACTATGATGAAAGTGTCCGACCCGATTATCTTCGGACACGCCGTCAAAGTGTTCTTCGCGCCTGTATTTGAAAAATTCGGCGACAAACTGGCTGCCGCAGGCATCAACGTCAACAACGGCTTCGGCAACCTGCTTGCCAATCTGGACAAACTGGATGCGGACACCCGCGCCGCCGTTGAAGCTGAAATCGCCGCCGTTTACGCCGCCAACCCTGATTTGGCCATGGTTGATTCCGACAAAGGCATCACCAACCTGCACGTTCCTAGCGATGTCATCGTCGATGCTTCTATGCCTGCAATGATTCGTAACTCCGGCCGTATGTGGGATAAAGACGGCAAAGCGCAAGACACCAAAGCCGTCATTCCTGACAGCAGCTATGCCGGCGTTTACCAAGCAACCATCGACTTCTGCCGCGAACACGGCGCGTTTGACCCGACAACCATGGGTACCGTTCCTAACGTCGGCCTGATGGCGCAAGCAGCCGAAGAATACGGTTCACACAACAAAACTTTTGAAATCGAAGCCGACGGCCAAGTTCAAGTCATTGATGCAGCAGGTAATGTCCTGATGCAACACGACGTTGAAGCCGGCGATATCTGGCGTATGTGCCAAACCAAAGACGCTCCGGTTAAAGACTGGGTACAACTCGCCGTCAACCGCGCCCGTCTGAGCAATACACCAGCCGTGTTCTGGCTCGACGAAAACCGTCCGCACGACAAGAGCCTGCTCACCAAGGTTAAAGCCTACCTTGCCGAACTGGATACCAACGGCCTCGACATCCGCGTCCTTGCTCCTGAAGAAGCTGCTAAATTCAGCTTGGGCCGTCTGAAAAACGGCGAAGACACCATCTCCGTAACCGGCAACGTCCTACGCGACTACCTGACCGACTTGTTCCCAATTTTGGAACTGGGTACCAGCGCGAAAATGCTGTCTATCGTTCCATTGATGAATGGCGGCGGTATGTTTGAAACCGGCGCGGGTGGTTCTGCACCGAAACACGTTCAACAATTCCTCGAAGAAAACCACTTGCGTTGGGACTCTTTGGGCGAGTTCCTCGCACTTGCCGTATCGTTTGAACATTTGGCGCAAAAAACCGGCAACGCCAAAGCCCAAGTCCTCGCCGACACTTTGGATGCAGCCACCGAAAAACTGCTGTTGAACGACAAATCGCCTAAACGCAAAGCAGGTGAACTCGACAACCGCGGCAGCCATTTCTACCTCACCCTCTACTGGGCGCAAGAATTGGCGGCGCAAGACAAAGATGCCGAACTGAAAGCCGCATTTGCTCCATTGGCAGCCGCTTTGACTGCCGACGAAGCCAAAATCGTTGAAGAACTCTCTGCCGTACAAGGCAAAGCGGTCGACATCGGCGGCTACTACGCAGCCAATCCTGAAAAAGCTGCACAAGCGATGCGTCCAAGCGCAACCTTTAATCAGGCCTTGTCAGCCTTATAATTAAAGCAATAAAAGGCCGTCTGAATTTTCAGACGGCCTCAAACCTTATGGAAACACAATGAAAAAAACCATTCTTTCTCTTACTCTCCTCATCAGTGCTCCGGCTTTGTGGGCATTTTCCCCTGCCGAATTGGCACAAACCCTGCAAAAACCGCAAAACGTGCAAGGCAATTTTGTCCAACAACGCCAGCTCAAATCCCTCAGCAAACCCATGACCACCAGCGGCAGCTTTACCCTTGTCCCACAAAAAGGCCTGCTCTGGAAAATGCAAAAACCATTTGAAACCACCCTGCGCGTGCGTTCAGACGGCATCATGCAGTGGAACGGCAGCCAATGGGTCAACCCAAACGCCAGCAAACTCAACGGCCAAAGCCGCCAAATCAAACTCTTCCTCGACCTTTTGGGCGGTAATACCCAAGGCTTGGAAAAACAATTTGATTTGAAATTAAACGGCAACGAGAAAAAATGGACGTTGATCTTAACTCCGAAAACCGCCATTACCCGCCAAATCTTCAACCGTATCGAAATCAACGGTGATACGCTGGTACGAAAAATCGAATTGGACGAAAAACAAGGCGACAAAACCACCATGCAGTTCAACCAAATCCAAACCGATAAAGCTCTGGACAGCTTCAGCCGTACCGCCCTCTAAATTGTCTATTCCAACAAAAGGCCGTCTGAAAATAGATTTCAGACGGCCTTTTATATTAATCGGCAGAAGGCTGCTGCCCTTTTCTTTCCGCCTTTCTGGCTTCGCGAATGGCTTTGAGTTCGGCCTCTTTCTGTCTGGCTTTTTTCAGCCAAGTTTCCCATTGGTTTGGCGTTTCCAGCGTAATTCTGCCGATTTTGCCTTCGCGGAAATCAGTCAGGATATTTTCAGCGGCCTTTTGGTAGTTGACTCGTCCGCCGCTCAAAACCGCACCGCGTTTTTTGGCAATCCACTCCAGCCAAGAAGTATCGTCCCAATGACTGCTTGGATCTTTGTCGGCTTGATAGCGCTCTTGCAACAGGGCCAGATAATGGCGGCGGAGGTAATCCAAAAGCTCAAGTGCTACTTCTTCTTCATCCAGCGCGTTGCGTCCAACTGCACCGCCGGCCGCAAGGTTGTAGCCGCCTTCTTCGACGATAATTTTTGGCCACAACATACCGGGGGTATCGTAAAGCCAGAAATCGTCTGCAAGGAAAAGGCGCTGTTCGGCTTTGGTAATACCGGGTTCGTTGCCGGTTTTGGCAGATTTTTTGCCGATCATACCGTTAATCAAGGTGGATTTGCCGACGTTGGGGATACCGCAAATCAGAACACGCAACGGCTTCTCAATACCTTGGCGATGCGGAATCATGGCGCGGCAGGCTTGGGTAATTTTGCCATGAGCGCCGGTTTCGGAAGAATCAAGCGCAATGGCGCGGGTATCTTGGCGGCTGTTGTAGTGTTCGAGCCAAACTTTGGTGCGCTCGGGATCGGCAAGATCTTGTTTATTTAAAATTTTCAGTTTGGGCTTGCCTTTGGACAACTGGGCAAGCAATGGATTTTCGCTGGAAGCAGGCATACGCGCGTCCAACATCTCAATCACCATATCAACGCTTTTAATGCGTTCGGCAATGGCTTTTTTTGCCTTGTTCATGTGGCCGGGAAACCATTGGATAGCCATGTCTTTTTATTCTTTCTATTCGTATCTGAGGCCGTCTGAAAAATCATTGTTTTTCAGACGGCCTCGGTATTTGGATAATCGGTCAATCAGGATTTAGAGATTGCCATGCTCGTAGCTGTAATAACCTGCTTCATCCATACATTGCTCAAACGTTTTGGATGTATCGCCACGTTTGGTTCCATTTTGAACTTGTGATTTGCAGGTATTGATTTGGCGGGAAACTTCAGCTTCGCTTGCGCCGGTACGGTGCCAACGGTAAGCAGTGACAGGCTCTGTTGCACAGGCGGTCAAGATAAGCAGGGATAATGCGGTCAGACTGATTTTTTTCATGGTTTCTTCCTTTGAGGCCGTCTGAAACGGCAAGTTAGCGTCCTGCCAAGCTTTGTGCCTGACGGTGACGGACAAGGAGTTCGTAACGGCCTTTGAGGCGTTCGGCCAGTTTTTCCACAACATAGACGGAGCGGTGCTGACCGCCGGTACAACCGATGGCAATCGTCACATAACTGCGGCTCTCTTGTTGCAGGCGCGGCAGCCAGTGGCTAATAAAATGGTCGATGTCATCAACCATTTCTTGAGCCAACGGCTGCTGGCCCAAATAATCTTGAATAGGCTTGTCCATGCCGGTAAAGGGACGCAATTCCGGATCGTAATACGGATTGGGCAGGCTACGCATATCAAACATAAAGTCGGCATTGTTGGGGACGCCGTATTTGAAACCAAAGGATTCAAGAATGACCAGCAAACCGACACGTTCAATGTTGAGCCATTGTTGTACAGCATAACGCAGCTGCTGTGCGTTCATTTTGGACGTATCGATGCAATATGCGATGTCTTTAAGCGGGAAGAGCCACTCGCGTTCTTTTTGCAGGCTTTCCAACAAAGTCAGGTTTTGGCCGGACAAAGGATGTCCGCGACGGGTTTCTGAGAAGCGGCGAACCAACACGCCCTCTTCAGCTTCAACAAACAGGACTTCGACCTGATGCCCTTCATTACGTAAATATTGGATTTGCTCTTGCGCTTCTTGGATATTGATACCGGAACGAATATCAACGCTGACACCAAGCTGGGTTTCTTCGCCGCGTTCAATATGGTACAACACCAGCGAAGGCAACATTTCCAAAGGCAGATTATCAACGCAATAAAAGCCTGAATCTTCAAGTTGTTTGAGGGCTACGGATTTTCCTGAGCCGGATAAGCCGCTAATCAGGACGATTTTCATGATTTTGTTCGTTTTCTTTGAGTTGTGTTTGATGGCGTTCGAGGAATTCTTTGGTGCTGTCTTTACCGCGCAATTGAAGGATGTAATTACGCACTGCAGCTTCAACCAATACTGCTAAGTTTCGACCGATTGCAACAGGCAGGGTAACGGAACGGACGCTGACGTTGAGGATAGATTCTGTTTCGGTACGGATGCTCAATCGATCGAGTTGTTTCATGTATCCGTCGTCGGCCGGAACCAAATTAATAATCAGCTGGAGGATTTTTTTCGGACGGATGGAGGTTTCGCCAAAAATATGGCGGATATTGAGTATGCCCAAACCGCGTACTTCGAGGAAATCACGCAGCATAGGCGGGCAACGGCCTTCCAGCATTTCCGGGCCGGTACGGAAAAGTTCGACCGCATCATCGGCAATCAGGCTGTGGCCGCGCGAAATCAGCTCCAATGCCAATTCGCTCTTACCCAAGCCGGACTGCCCGGTAATGAGTACGCCCACTTCAAATACATCCAAAAATACGCCGTGCTTGATGGTGGAAGTTGCCAATGTGCGTTGCAGATAAATCCGCAAAACGTCCATCAAGTGCGGGCTTTCCTGTTTAGAAGTCAGTAAGGGGATACTGTTGGTATGGCAATAATCGCGTAATTTGGGCGAAACCGGCAAACCGTTGGCGACGATGACCAAAGACATGGGGATGTCGAAAAGCTCGCCGAAATCATAGTTGAGTTCGCCCGATTCCAGACGGCGTAAATATTCGGCTTCGGCTACGCCGACAACTTGAATTTGGTTGGGATGGATAAAGTTTAAGTGGCCGACCAAGGCCAAGACGGGTTTATCGGCTTCGACACCGATACGGTTGTCCGCGCCGGAATTGCCGGCAGCCCAAGCAAGTTCGAGTTTGTGCTGATTATCGGAAAACAGGCGGCGGACGGATATGCTGGGCATGAATTACTCTTCGGTCAGGAGTGTGCGTACTTCTTCGGCAGAAGTCGCGGCCATCAATGCTTCACGGACGGCTTTTTGAGAGAATCTGCCGGCCAGTTTGGACAAGACTTCCAAATGTTCGCCGGTAGCGTTTTCAGGCACAAGCAGGATAAAAATCAGGGAAACGGGTTTGCCGTCGGGCGCATCAAAGGCGACCGGCTCTTTGGTGCGGATAAACGCACCGGTAGCTTTTTTCACGCATGCGTGACGGCCGTGGGGAATCGCCACCCCCTGCCCCAAACCGGTCGAACCGAGTTTTTCACGGGCAAACAGGCAGTCGAACACGTTGGCGTTCGGTAATTCTGCTTCATTCTCCAGCAGCTGTGCGGCCTCTTCAAACAGACGCTTTTTGCTGCTGACTTCCAAATCCAAAACGATATGGGACAAAGGTAAAATTTCGCCGATCAGGCTCATATGTATCTCTTTTAAATGTCGCAAAACAATGGGATTGTACCGATTGTCGGTGCAAATCTCAATCCTGAAGGCGTAATTTACACTCGTCCCGCTAACATTTTCCATGTTGTTTTTGATATTTTTTAACGAGCCGAAAATAATCCAACCATTTGATTATAATTAATTTAAAGTAAAAATTCCATCATTGGCTAAATCACGGTTTAAATAAAAAGGAGTATGTCCGGCATACTCCTTTTCCCTTTCTTTTCAGACGGCCCCAACCTCGTTTTTTAAAACAGTTTGGACACCAAAAACAACCAGAAATAATGGCAGACCAATCCGCAAACCCACGCCAAGCCGATGCGGTTGTTGGCCAAAAACGTTTGGAAGCACAACTGACGGTCGCTCGTACGGATGGCGGCATATTGTTGGCACTGCCAATACGCGGTTATCGGCAATACCAGCCAATACGGCCAAGTTGCGCCAATTTTGATACCCAACACCACCATCAATACCGTAAACCAAAAATGGCAAAGCATGGTTGCGCTAATGTCGTGATGGCCAAATGTGATTGCCGAAGTTTTAATGCCGATTTTCAAATCGTCTTCTTTGTCCGCCATGGCATAAATCGTGTCGTAAGCCAGCGTCCATAAGGCATTGGCGGTAAACATCAGCCACGCTTCGGGAGGCACTCGGCCTTGCACGGCGGCAAAGGCCATGGGAATGCCAAACGAAAATGCCAGTCCCAAATAAAACTGCGGCAACGGGAAAAAGCGTTTGGTAAAGGGATATGTGACGGCCAGAAACAAGGCCGGAAGGCTCATCAGCCAGGTAAAGCGGTTGAGCGGCACCAGACACAAGGCCGCCATCAGACACAGCATGACGGTCAAAAGCAGCGCTTCGGTTTTGGAAACCAAACCTTTGGCAAACGGGCGGTTTTTGGTACGCTCTACTGCGCCGTCAAAATTGCGGTCGGCAAAGTCATTCACGACGCAACCTGCGCTGCGCATCAGAAATGTACCTGCGGTAAAGGCAATAAAAATATCCGCGTCGGGAACGCCTTTAGACGCAATCCACAATGCCCAATAAGTCGGCCACAGCAAAAGCAGGGTACCGATGGGTTTGTCGATGCGCATCAGTTTGGCGTATATCACCATCCGTCCGACAGCGTAACGCGGTAAAAATTGTAGGAAAAAGCGCCGTATGTTCATTGGTGTAATGTGTCGTTGTATATGTATGGATGCTGAAGGAAAGGCATTTTTAGAGCCTTAGCTCTTATTATAATTTATTGCCGTCTGAAATCAAACGAATCTTAACGATTTAATTTATTGTATTATAACAGAATTATGACAAACATCGGCAATCGGTTTTCTTTTCAGACGGCCTTATCGGTATAAATCCATTAATTTCAATAAGAAATATTCTGTTAATTCCAATATTTCGCCGTTCCAATTGAAATACGAACGGCGCGCGGTAACAGGCCGTCTGAAAGACGGATGATCGGCATCTTCAAAACGAAGAAACTCAAAATCCGAACGTTTCAACGGCAATGTACCGTCAAACAGACGCTCGCCCAAAGGCTGCGTTCCGCAATCTAATAATTCAGTCCATAGACGGCTATCCGGCCGGCACGCGCTTCTGGCTTGTATCACTGTTTCGCCGTCCAGTTTGAGCAAAACATCGCGCACAAAGATTTCGTCTCCGTTTTCCGCACCCTTCGTCAAACCCAAATACACCGGCTCGACTGAAAAATCCTTACCGGAAGCGCGTAAAGCGGCGGTTAGCGAAGAAACGGTCAGCAGTTGTCCGGCCTTAGACGGCAAAAGACTTGAAGCTTCGGCATGCGAACAAAGCGTGCCACACGGTATATCAAGCTCCATTTACCACCTCTGTTTTGGCCAACTCCTGCCATTTGGCTTCGGGAAACTCATCTTTCAGACGGCCTTTAAGATATTCCAAGGTATCGCTGGCAACGGTTTCATCTTTGCTGTCGTGAATATGGTTGAAAATTAGACTGTGTAACCGGATGCCGTATTGTTTGAGCGCGGCGAAGCTGAGCAGGGTGTGGTTGATGCTGCCGAGCCGTCCGCTGGTAACGAGAATGACGGGATAAGCCTGTTGCTGAACATAATCAATGGTCAACAAATCTTCCGTCAGTGGAACCATCAATCCGCCCGCGCCTTCGACCAATACGATTTCATATTGCTCCGCCAATTTTTGCGTGGCGGCGCGGATTTTGTTTAAGTCCAAAGCCCTGCCATCCAGACGGGCAGCGAGATGGGGCGAGGCGGGATAGCTGAAGATTTCGGGCATGGTCAGCCCTTGTTTGTCGGCTTCCTGCAAGGATATGCCCATGATGTTGCGGTGGACGGCGATGTCGTCGGCGATGTTTTGGCAACCGGTTTGCACGGGCTTTTGCGTGATCACGCTTTTGCCTTGCTGCAATAATTGTTTTGCCAACACGCCGGTGGCGACGGTTTTGCCGATGTCCGTGTCTATGCCGCTGACGAAGTAAACGCCTTTCATTTGCTGTGTTCCTTCAAGATTTGTACGGTTTTGTCGGCGAGTTCGGTCAAGAGGCCGTCTGAAATGATGTAAGGCGGCATAAGGTACACCAGCCTGCCGAATGGGCGCACCCAAATGCCCTGCGCCACGCAGTCCGCTTGAAAACGCGCCATATCCACGCCTTTTTCCAGCTCGATCACGCCGATGGCACCCAAAACGCGCACGTCTTTCACGCCGCGAATGTCCCATGCGGTTTTCAGACGGCCTTTTAAAATGCTTTCGATGCGGCGGATATTTGCCTGCCAATCTTGGGACAAAAGCAGCTTGACCGAAGCGCAGGCAACGGCACACGCCAGCGGATTCGCCATAAACGTCGGTCCGTGCATGAACACGCCCGCTTCGCCGCGCGAAATCGTTTCGGTGACTTTTTGCGAAGTGATTGCCGCCGCTAACGTCATATAGCCGCCGCTCAAGCCCTTGCCGATACACATAATATCCGGCACGACCTCCGCGTGCTCGCAGGCAAACATCTTGCCCGTGCGCCCGAATCCGGTGGCGATTTCGTCAAAAATCAACACGATATCAAATTCGTCGCACAAATCGCGCAATCCGTGAAGATACTGCGGATGATAAAAATACATACCGCCCGCGCCCTGCACGACCGGTTCCAAAATAAAGGCGGCGATATCCGCATGATGCGCTTCAAACAAGGCGCGGACAGGCTGCAAATCCGCCTCGTCCCATTCATCGTCGAAACGGCTTTTCGGGTTATCGACAAAATAACGCTGTGGCAGAGCGCTGCCGAAAATATGGTGCATCCCCGTTTCCGGATCGCAGACGGACATCGCGTTCCAAGTATCGCCGTGATACCCGCGCCGCACCGTCGCAATATTCTGCTTCGCGGTCAAACCCCGCGCCTGCTGGTATTGCACCGCCATCTTCAGCGCAACTTCTACCGAAACTGAACCTGAATCCGCATAAAAAATACGGTCCAGACCCTGAGGCAAAATCCCGACCAACAACTTGCCCAATTCCACCGCAGGTTCATGCGTCAAACCGCCGAACATCACATGAGACATTTGCTTAATCTGCGCCTCAACCGCCTGATTTAAAAAAGGATGATTGTAGCCGTGTATCGCACACCACCAAGACGACATCCCGTCAATCAGCCGCGTGCCGTCCGCCAATTCAATATGCACGCCCTCCGCACGGCGCACCGGATAAACAGGCAACGGGTCGGTCATGGATGTATAGGGATGAAGCAAATGGGCGCGGTCAAAATCGAGCAGGGAGGAAGGTTCAGACATGTTGAAAACAATGGTTTGATTAGTTTCATTATTATATAACATATTTTCTATTTCAGACGGCACGTCTTCCGTACTGCATCAACGCCAATCCGCCCACCGCCGCCAAACAGCCGGCAACCAAGGAAACATGCAATGCCTCGCCCAAAAACCAAGCGGAACACAAAATACCGAATACCGGCACCAAAGTGATGTACGCCGCCGCGCTGCCTGCGCCCAAAGTCTTCACGCCTTCAAAATACCACGCATAGCTCAACACCGTTGCCCCGACAGACAAACCAATCAACGCAAACCAGCCCCTGCCGTCCATTTCGGCAAGCATACCAAACGGTAGGCCGTCTGAAATCAGCGCAGGCGGCAGCAACATCATTGCACCCAGCCAAGCGGTGGCCACGGTAACCGTCAGCGCATCAATCCCCTGCAACACCGCCCTGCCTATCATCGTATAAGTAACCAAGCAGCAAAGGCTGCAAAACACCAGTACTTCGCCCCACCCTATGCCGCCGCCCGACAAAAATGCCGCAATCTCGCCATGCGTAACCGCCCATATCGAGCCTGCCACTGCCAACAACATACCCGACACAATCTTGCCGTTGAGTTTCTCGCCAAATAACAAAGCTGCAAAAAACATCGTCAGCACAGGATTGAACGTGACCAATACCGTCGCCCTTGAAGCAGGAATCCGCTGCAAACCCAGCATAGACAATACGGTAAAACCAAATACGCCGAATGCCGCCGCCAGTGCCAACCCAAGCCATTGTTTACGCGACAAAACCGCCAAAGTACGCAACCGATACCGTGCAAACAACCAGCCCAAAAGCAAGATTGCCGCCGTCAAAAAGCGCAGCATACCGCCCGTTAAAGGCGGCAGCGCCTGTCCCAGCATCCGCCCCATCGGCCAAGATGCGCCCCAAAACGCCGCCATGCCCAATAGTTTTAGATGGATTGCTAAATGTTTCATGGTGATGGATAAATTGAATAATTGGTTTAGAAAGCGTACAAGCTCGGTTTGGAAGGATAAATTTCCTTAGCCGCCGATACTTGATAGAGTTTGCGCGGATAAAATACTACGCTGAATCATTATGGAAACAAAGGCCGTCTGAAAGACTGAAATCCAGCTTTTTCAGACGGCCTTTACTGCTCAATCAATAAGACTTACAACTCAATGCCTTTGAGTTTCGCCACGGTATTAATGTCTTTATCGCCGCGGCCGGAGAGGTTAACCAAAATCACTTGGTCTTTGCCCATTTTCGGCGCGTTTTTCACCGCCCAAGCAACGGCATGGCTGGATTCCAGCGCAGGAATAATACCCTCGAAACGGCAGAGCAAGTCAAAGGCTTCGAGTGCTTCGTCATCTTTGGCAACGGTGTATTCCACGCGGTTGATATCGTTCAAATGGCTGTGTTCCGGGCCGATGCCTGGGTAGTCCAAGCCTGCGGAAACGGAGTGCGTACCCAAGACTTGGCCGTTTTCGTTCTGCATCAAATAGCTACGGAAACCGTGCAATACGCCGATAGGGGCTTTGCTGGTAATCGGTGCGGCGTGGTCAGGCGTATCCACACCCAAACCGCCGGCTTCTACACCGACCAAACGTACGTTTTCTTCTTCGATATAAGGGTAGAACAAACCGATGGCGTTGGAGCCGCCGCCCACGCAGGCAACGGCAACATCAGGTTGGCGGCCGATGGCTTCCAACATTTGTTCTTTGGCTTCATTACCGATCACGCATTGGAAATCACGTACCATTTCAGGATACGGCGCAGGACCTGCGGCAGTGCCAATGATGTAGAACGTATCGTCCACACGCGCCACCCATTCACGCATGGCTTCGTTCATTGCATCTTTCAAAGTACGGCTGCCGCTGTCAACGCTGACCACGTTCGCACCCAATAATTTCATGCGGAACACATTCGGCATTTGACGTTGGATATCGTCCGCGCCCATGTACACGTCGCAAGTCATGCCGAAGCGCGCGGCAACAGTGGCAGAAGCCACGCCGTGCTGACCCGCTCCGGTTTCGGCGATGACGCGTTTTTTGCCCATGCGGCGGGCGAGTAATGCCTGACCGATGGTGTTGTTGACTTTGTGCGCGCCGGTGTGGTTCAAATCTTCACGCTTCAGCCAGATTTGCGCGCCGCCCAAATGCTCGGACAATCGCGCGGCATGGTAAACAGGGCTGGGACGGCCGATATAGTGTTTCAAATCATGGCGGAACTCTTCCCAAAATGAAGGATCTTCTTTCGCTGCTTTATAGGCTTCTGCCAATTCTTGCAAAGCAGGAATCAGGGTTTCGGAAACGTACAGGCCGCCGTGTTCGCCGAAAAAGCCGTTCTCGTCGGGAGCGTGATAATTTTTCATGGGATTTTTCCTTGTTCGTTTTATGGTTTCAGACGGCCTGATTCAGTATAAGGCCGTCTGAAAGTAAAATTGTCAGCAATTATAGCCGTTTTCCATTCATCTTGTCGGCAACTAATTGAATAATAATATCAGCAGACAAAATAGGAACAACAGCGTACAGCTCGATGTTGCAACCAACGCCGTACCCAACGGCGGCGCAATATGTTTTTCTTCGTTTTTGTTTCTCAAGCATATTTTTAATGCCAACATCCCCAGCCACAGTGCCAGCAACCAACAACCCAGAAAGTTAAGCACAAGCAAAGCAATAATCAACTCATTGGTATTTATAGTGCTTGCGTTCAAAAATATCCAATTAAGGCCCTTAATAGACATAATGACTGAAGATATTTGTATCACATATAAAAGCGTTCCGCCCAACAATACCCTGATGTACCATTGTTTGGCCTTCAGCCACACTGAGACGACATTAACAAGCCACCACAACGCCATAAACGTCATTAAAGAAATTTCATAACGGTCCATCGCTCTACTCCTGAAAAACAGTCAATCCAGCCATTTCAAAAAAAGCCCGATATGCCGCCGCTTTTTTCGCCAAACTCAAAGGATAGGCACGCGAAGTCGAAGGCAGGCGCGTCAGAGTCAAATCACGCCCCGCATAGGGGAACGGTACTGTTTCGCCAGTCTTCGGCATTTTCATGCCGCTGCCCTGAATCTCCAACAAAACTTCGGTTGCCTTGCCGCCGGTGGTGCAAAGATGGCGGCACTCGGGCATTTGCGCCAATACTGCCGCCAAATCGACGGTTTCTATCACTTTTAAAAACTTATCCGAAGCATTGCCATGTTCGCGTATTGCCTTCAACACGGTCGGACAGGATGCAATCCCTTTCTCACTTAAAAACGCTTTGATTTTATCGGCATCAAACGCTTTTTCGCCCTGCTTTTGAAAATGCGCCGCATCGCCGAAAAACACCAGCCCATACACACGCCACATATCGTTTTGAAAATTCGGATAATGAAACTGCATCGCGTGTTTTTCTTCTTTAGGCGGAAACGTCCCCATCATCATGACCGTTGCCTGCGGCGGCAACAAGGCTGCGAAGGGGTGGGATTCGACGATTGACTCTTGCATATCTGCATTCCTGTTGTTTTTCATTCAAACAAAATTTCAGACGGCCTTTACTGCCTGAATAAACGCCGCCATTTTCTCCCTGCTCTTAACCCCGCCGGAGATTTCCACGCCGCCGGACACATCCACCGCCGCCGCGCCACTGATTTTTACCGCTTCGGCAACGTTTTCCACAGTCAATCCGCCGGCAAGTATCCACGGTTTGCTGATATTGCCATACAACATGGTCCAGTCAAAACTTTGTCCCGTACCGCCGTATTCGGTCGGATGATAGGCATCAAACAGCAAGGCGCGGGCATTCGAAAATTTGGTACAGGCCGTCTGAATATCGGCAGCGGACTGTACACGCACAGCCTTCAAATACGGGCGGTCAAACCGACGGCAAAAATCATCGTCTTCATCACCGTGAAACTGAATCACATCTATCGGCACCTGACGCAAAATTTCGCGGATGGTTTGCTCGTTTTCATTCACAAACAAGGCCACCACCGATACAAACGGCGGCAGGTTTTTCACAACCGCCTGCGCCTGCTCAATACTCACTGCCCGTTTACTCTTGGCGTAAAACACCAGCCCGATGGCATCCGCGCCTAATTCGGCTGCGGCCAGCGCATCTTCAGGTCGGGTAATACCGCAAATTTTGGTGCGTATGGTGTTCATGGGGATTGCCTTTTTAAACAGATGGGTCGGATATTATATAAGTTTAAGGCCGTCTGAACATGAAATATCAGGTTCAAACGGCCTTAAACTTTAAAACAACCATCAGCCGATAATTACTAATAACTTTGTAATTATTACCCTATCTTAAAACTGCCTATTTTTTCATCACGATTAATTTATTCTTTATTATCAAATATCAAACCAAACTATCCACAATTGGATTCACACAAAATTTGGATAATGCCCGTCAATAAAAAATATTAAGGCCGTCTGAAAAAGTCTTTCAGACGGCCTTTTAGCCTTTTTACTCAAACGGTTTCTTCTGCCAATAAAACTTATCCTTTTTCAGACGGCCTTGAAATATATCGCCCTGTCCCAAAGCAAACACCAACGCGCCTGACAAATCCGTTCTCAACAAAGCAATACCGTGCGCGCGTACACGATTTTGTACGGCAACGGTCGGATGTTTGTAAGCATTGGCATAGCCGCTGGATGCCACGGCATATTGCGGCGAAACCGTATGCAGAAAGCTGCCCGACGAAGCCGTGCTGCTGCCGTGATGTCCCAATACCAACACTTGGCTATACAGTGCATTGCCGTATTTCTCAATCAAACCTGCCTCGCCCTTCACGCCCAAATCGCCGGTTATCAACAAGGCTTTGCCGTTTGCCACGACACGCAACACGCAGCTTTGGTCGTTATCTTCCTTGCCCGTATTTTCAGACGGCCTGAGCAACTCAAAATCTACGCCGTCCCATTGCCATTTGTCTTCTTGGCAAAACTCTGCATTCGGATAAAACTCAGGTTGTCCGGCAAGCAATTTATCGGTACCGACAGCCGCTACACTTTGAAAACCGCCGTCATGGTCAATATCATGGTGCGACAAAATCAGGCTGTCCAAACGGCGCACGCCCATGGCGTTCAAACTCGGCACAATACCTGTTTGCGCCACTTGCTCCGTTCCCGTATCAAACAAAAGATTGCGGTTACGCGTTTGTATCAACACCGACAAACCTTGCCCTGCATCCATCACCGTAACTCTTGCCACCCCCTCCTCCAGCTTGGCAGGACGGTAAAATACAAAACCCAATAAAACCAGACATGCCCAAGGTTTTAAGCCCATTCCTTTAGGTAGCAATAACAGCAAAGCTGCCATCATCGCCAACACCAGCAAAGGCACAGGCGCCGCTGCGACGGCAAATTCAGGCGATACCGTAGCCAGCCATACCAAACCGCGTAAAGTATATTCCGCCAAAAATGCCGCTACCAACTGGATAGGTTCAAACGGGAAAACCGAACCCAGCAAAGCCAACGGCGTCAACACCCAAGAAAACCAAGGAATAGCCAGCGCATTAACCAACGGGCTGAGCAAAGGTAACGAAGCAAACAAATAGCCCAGCAATACCACCGACAATACAGTCGCCGCCCATTGCCCCCGTACAGCCAAACGCCAGCCCGACTCTTTCAGACGGCCTGATGAAGCCCAAATCAAAGCAGCAACCAAACCGAAAGACAACCACGTTCCCACGCCCAATACGGCCAACGGATCCAACAACAAAACAACGGCCAAAGCCTGCCACCATGCTGTCCAACCCGAGTCGCCACTGCTGCGCCACCATGCCCACGCAAACGCAGCCAACATCAACACACTGCGTTGCGTCGGTACAGAAAAACCGGCCAAAAGCGCATAAAACAAAGCACCGGCAACACCGCCTGCCAATATCCACACACGCGGTTTTGCCGGAATCCACGGCAAATAACGAAAAATTCGCTTGATCAGCCAGGCAAACAATACCGCCACCATCGTCACATGCAAGCCCGAAATACTGACTAAGTGCGTCAGTCCCAAAGGCCGGAATGCCTGCCATAAAGGCGGCCGCAACGCCGATTGCTCGCCAATACTCAAAGCACGCATCAGCCCTATGCCGTCTGAAAACTCAGGATATTTGTCCCCTATTCTCTTCCAACTCCGGCTTACCGCATCACGCATATTAGCCAAATCAAAACCACCGCCTTGCCGCACGAGTTTCCTATCGCGCCCCAAAGTACCCATGCCATCGATACCATTGGCCAAAGCCCATGTTTCACGGTTCAAACCGCGCACATTCACTTCACCAATCACCGGCTTTACCCGCGCCGATACAGACCACCTGCTGCCTACCGCCCAATCGCGCCGCTGATAATCGGACAACATCAAATCAAAAGCCTGCCCACGTTCATCCCAAGCCCTTGCCGCAAACTGCACACGCCGACCATCATCACGCGGCATATCCGCCACTTCAACCGTCAAAACTTTAGCCACTGCCTCCCCCACAGGCCATTGACCAGCCAATACCAGCCCGGTCCGCCACACCCCAAACACCATGCCCACACAGACGGCCAGCACCAACCAAGCCACAGCAAATCTTCGACACAACGCAAGCGTAACAATGATTACAGACAACCAAGCCCACCATGGCGGCACAAACGGCAACGCAAACGAAAGTACTACACCCACCACCCAAGCAGGCAACACAAACCGCCACGCCATGAACGTTTTCCCTTAAATTATGATTATTAGATATGTAATAATAAATACTTTTAGTAGATTATGACAAACACCAACCAGCATTAGCAGATAAAAAGAGCGGTTCAAATCATTTCAAAACCGGTAGACGCAAAAAAACGCAATCTGAAACAGATTGCGTTTTTT
>NZ_KV799935.1:0-306 GCF_001810105.1 Neisseria sp. HMSC068C04 | reverse complement strand
GACGGAAAGCTATATCAGCTTAATTTTACAAAGTTCGGTTGGAAATATGGGGAACAGATTTTAAAAGCTGAATTGCCTGAGTGTAACCCAATAGACAGCATGAAAGACGGTTCGTATATAGGCTGGTCAGTAGTTGCCATCATGGCAGCAGTTTGGGGTATCAGGTTGATATGGCAGAAATTGAGATAGAACCATGATGGATTTTTATTTTTATCTTGGTGTGTTTGTTCCGGTCGTGGTGGGCTGGATGATTTTTAAATGACGTGGCTATATAATCTAACTTTCAGCAACCATTACGAAAGTTAG
>NZ_KV799934.1:0-697 GCF_001810105.1 Neisseria sp. HMSC068C04 | reverse complement strand
TAATCTAACTTTCAGCAACCATTACGAAAGTTAGCATTATGTTTTACATTTCAGAAGAAGAATTGAGATTTAAAAAAGATACGAATCCCAATTATTTAAATGAAAAATTGTGTCATGTGTTTATAGCTGAAATGTTCAGACTTAAAGAAATTTATCCAATTTCTGATTTTAAGAACATGGTAAAAAGTGCAGCTCAATATTTCTTAAATCGAACATATCTTGATGATATGTTAGTTTTTTTTGAAGATGGCTCGTTTTTAAAATTTCAGTTTTTAGAACATGGCTTTGAATGTAAAGAGTTCTATGATGGTCAAATTTCTACGGCTTATTATTATGGCCGTTATTCTATTAGGATTTAATTTTAAAGCTCATGCTGAATTAGTTGTTGAATCAAATGGAAGAGTACGTGTTTCTACTGGCGGTTTTAATCAAAATGGCGTTAGAACTTGGCGGTATTTAGATAATGGGCGTGGTGGCATGGGTGGGAACATGTTTTATCATGAAAATTCAAGTAAATCTCTAGCTGTCCGTGATGCTTCAACAGGCTTTAGATCTGCCTCAACTGTCCCTGTAACTATAGAAGCCCAAGTATCCCGAAAAGCCGTCCTTCAAGGCGCATTTGGCCTGGTAAAAAAAGGCGCGGCATTAGGGACACGTTTATCAGGTTGGGGTACAGCTGCTTATTTCGCCTACCAAG
>NZ_KV799933.1:0-563 GCF_001810105.1 Neisseria sp. HMSC068C04 | reverse complement strand
CACTGCTATCAGGCTGATCTACACATTCATTCCACTCATAAAGTTTACGACCAACCGGTTTAATGGATACATGCATATGCCTTTGAACAAGCTTTCTTACGAAACTATCAAGAAAACTTGGATGTTGCGTGATTAACACGATATCTAAGCCATGATGTCGATGTAATGCTAAAGCTTCTATAAATGGAGGTACTTTTGAAGCGGCGGAACGTGTACCCAACAGCCTTTGCGCTTCGTTTATGATGACGAGCGAGCCATAAGGGAGGAAGTCTTGAAAAGGCTTCTCTTTAATTTGTTCATCTGTAAGTTCTTCATGTTCTATTTTAAGTTCGGGGATGCCGTTGACAAAGAGCGGGCGTTTTTTCTTTACACCGTCTTTATCAGTAAAATGTGTGTAGCTTTCATCTGTCATCAACATATTGACGATAGAGCTTGTCTTTCCACTACCCGGAACGCCCGTTTGTAAAATAATCATTTAGCTTTTCCCCCTGGAATAAATGACATTTTGCTGATACTTTGCATAGCAACATTAAATGCAAATGCACCGAATATCAGACCTAATG
>NZ_KV799932.1:0-37277 GCF_001810105.1 Neisseria sp. HMSC068C04 | reverse complement strand
TGGGGAATTTTGCAAAGGTCTCAGGCCGTCTGAATATGATTTCAGACGGCCTTTTTTTTACTGCAAGCATACCGAATCAAGCATTATTTGGCTTAATATTTATCCTAACTGGCGGCATTAACACACAAAGATTCAATCTTACCTGCTCTCGGGAAGCGGATGGTGTAACGTCCTTTTTGATTGATTTCGGCAAAGCTGAAGCGGTTTTCAGGCTCATCTCCATCAGCCCCTACTTCCAAAGCAATCCGTTTGCCTTTCGGGTCTTTCACAACGATACTGGGACTGACAGGCGCGAATGAAAGCACTAAACCGGCATCTGCCGAACTATTAAAACCAAACACTTGGCCACGTTTAACCTGTAAGGGTTGGTCAATGCAGCCTGTTTCATTCAGAGGCAGCATTTTTTCAGCAGAGGCAAATGCCGCACTCCCTAACCCTAAGGCAACAATCAGAGAAAAGCTCGAATATTTCATATAGTTTCCTTTTAGAATTGAAATTTGAATACAAACAGATATTTAGCCCAGCATCTGCTCCATTCAATTATCCCTGCCCCAACACTTTCCGTGCCGCTTCCACACCCCAATACAAAGCCTCTTCAAAGACCGAATAGCTGCTTAAATCACTGTGTGCAAACAACAATCCAGAATTTCGATTTCTGATTTTTAATAAAGCCTTATTGCTTAAATAGCCGGGCTTCGGCACGCTCATGCCATGCCCGCGAACGGTAATGTCAACACGGGAAACGTGCCGCCAAAAGCCTTCGCCGTAAGCGGTAAGCAAATCTTGGGCGGCAAGCTGGAGCAGCTCTTCGTCGCTTGCTTCAAGCAGCTGGCGGCGGACGGCTTGTGGCGTATCGTGGTTGAGCGCGGCATAGGCGGTAAAAATCGTGCGTTCAGGACGGGCAACCCGGATAAGCTGATTGGTCGCAACAACATAGCCCAGCCCTTGACTGCCATAAACCACGTTGTCCCATGCAAGTTCGCTGTTGTTTTTTTCTTTCGGGAAACTGTGCAGTTCAAAATTGGAAACCAGCCATGGCGCGTATTCTGGGATGTCCAGACCAAATTGTTCGGGAGATTCAATAATGTGGGAGGCAACCATCAGCGGCATGGCGGAGATAACGTGTTGCGCGGTGACGGCAACGGTTTCCCCTTTTTCATTATCACGCAGCCACACTTCAATCCGGCCGTCTGAAAGCGGTTTGATTTTGACGGCGGAAGCATTAACCGAAGCAGGCTTCTCCAAACGGATACTGCTTTCAGACGGCCATTGCCAGCCTTCCTGCAAACCGGCATAACGGCGCAGGTTTTCAGAAAGATGCGCCAAACCTTCGGGCCAAGTGAGGACGGTTTCCGCGCTGTTACGGGCGGCAAAATAATGCAGTCCGGCAAAGGCAGACACTTGCCCTATGCCTTGTCCGTAATCGTCGCGGCAACAATAATCGAGATACCATAAAAGCTCGGGCGAGTTATAACTTTCTTGCTCAAGCCATTGTTGAAAGGCCAGATTATCGAGTTTGCGCCATGTCTCATCTGCCGATGACAGCGCAATCGGAATGGCAAAAATTTTCTTACCGTCATTGCCGTAAGCCTGTTTCAGATGGCCTATCAAATCAAAAAACCGTTTGGAATCCGCATCTTCTTTCGGCAATAAATGTTCCACCCATTTATCCTGATACAAAAGGCGCGATTCGGGTGCATAGACCAAATCGGTTTCCCTAAAGCTGCCGTCCGGCTGCAAGATACCGAAATCCGCCAACATCTCGCGCACATACACGCTTTCTTTCGACGGCAAAGCCAAATAATGCGCACCGCTCGGCGCTTTCAGACCGTCTGAAGATGTATAGGCGGCATTGTTGCCATTGCGTTCAAACCCTTCCGCCAACAATACATCGCGGTGATGATGCTTCGCCAAATACCACAATGCCCCCAAACCCGCCGCACCGCCGCCAAGTATCAAGGTATTGCATTCATAACAACGGGTTGGCCGATTGAGCAATTCCCCGTCGCGCAACAAATGCCCCAACGGCAAGCCGACACGGTTAATAGAAACCGGCGGTTTGCGGTTGAGGTATTTATAAGTCTGCCAAGAGAAAGCAGAAGCAGCACCAAGCGCGGCGGTATAGCTGAGAAATTGACGGCGGGTTAGCATGTTTTATAAAAAAGGTCGTCTGAAAAAATAAAAGTAAAACGGCACAACGAGGTTAATCAGGTCTTGCGTTATTTATGCCCTGCCGAATATCCATGATAGGAGCTGCCGGAATCCGATGAGTCGCTGTCTTCCGCTTTGACATAGTTGAACAAGACGGTAAGGAAAATGATGAAAGCAAAGAAAATAATCGTCCCTACCCGTTCTTCTTCGTAATCACGATCGTTTTTATATCTGTCAGAAACCCATATCCATACCAACGCACACAGACTGATCGCTATGCCGACAGGGCTACGTAGATGCGGCGACAACCAGGCCGGAAGGTTGACGATGATAAGAATCAGCATAGCAATGATACGGGCTACATTATCTCTACTCCCAATATTTCTATTGTCGCCCTTCAGCCAGTAAGAGAGCATCTCCTTAGTATCAAAAGACAGGCCGAATGCCTTTCTCATTTGACGGTAAGACACAGGACTGCTTTTACTCCAGACTATTTCATCCTTGCTCTGCTCAGAACACAGAATGACATTCCGGCCATAACTTTTCTTGCCGCTATATTCCTTGTAATGAAGCAAATCGCCTTGTTTGACTTTCCAATAAAAAGCACCAGCCGCTGCCTCGACCTGTCCGCGGTAATGATCAATCAACATTTCACCGGCAGGATTGCCACTTGAATCAAAGTCCGGCCATGTGTGTAAGGTTTCTGACAACCGCCAGCGTTTTCCAGACTCAATCAGCCAGGCAAACCCTTGCTGCGTGTTATAAAGCAGATATTCCGTCCAGTATTCAGACTGATTTTGGTTATAAGACGGTATTTCGGCAAATCTTACAGCTCCGATAATCAGATATTCTGTATCGTTCAGACGGCCTTTCGTACCAATGGAAAGCGTAAACAGGTTTTCTTGTTCTTTCCTTTGGGCATTTGCCTCCATCAACGCAACAGTATCTTTTGTCGTGTTCAAACTACTGCCGCAAGACTGACACAAAAGGAAAGAAGTAACACCACTTGGCCAATGGACAGGAGTGCCGCAATGTGGGCAGTTTTCAGAAAGAATATCTCCTTTCAGACGGCCTGCACTTTCACGGATTTCATCATCACTGCGCTTATTTTCCAGCTTCAAACTGTCCAAACTGACTATGCGTCCGAAGTAGGAGTTCATTGGAAAAGTCGAATAATCCAAGGTCAAAAACAAATTGCCCCGTCGCCAGTCGCAAACCTCGCCTGTCGCTTGATTCCCAGATAGGTTGAACGGCAACTCGCCTTGCGCATCGGTATTACGGTAATGTATGGTGCGAACGTCTGACGCAATAAAGGTTTGGCCATTAAAGATCAACGAACTGGAACCTGCTTTCACCGACTTAAAATTTTTCGGCCCCCGTCTCCTCTTCTGAGTAAGCAAACATGTCATCGCATATAAATCGCCAACCTCGGAAAGCCAGCCGGTCTGCCCGTCATCAAACAAGACATACCATTCATTCCATGCGCCGACATCGTAATGCACCTGCAATCGCCCAATCAGCGTAAATTTCCGATCATCAAAAACGCCTCTCGTCCCAATCTGCAACGGACTGAAATCCTCCATCAGCGCAGAATCACGCCCTGAATTGGCAACAAAATATCCACTCCTCCCCTTACCGCTTCCAGCAACCAGCATACTGCGGCAATGGCCACACACCAGCGTCACGGCAGTAGCGGAATACGCCTCCACAGGCGCACCACAGCTTGGGCAATCGGTTTTGAAAAAAGGCGTTTTTTCCATATAGCGTCAATATTTCAGTTTAATCAGCGCAAGGTTTAAGGCCGTCTGAAAACGGATTGAATATGTTTTCAGACGGCCGGAAAGATTTTATGGTTCAACCGATAGTTGTATATCATCTAGTATACCTTCGCCACGTTGCACAACCGTCCAAACAGCCCTTTCAGCCGCCAACTCCCTGCACAAGATTTCCTTCACTTTTTCCAATTTCATGCCGCCGCAAATAAATGCGTCAATGGCGGCGAAGCGGTGTTCCGGCCAAGTGTGGATACTGATATGGGACTCGGCAAGCAACAAAACGCCGGTTACGCCGCCTGCGCCGCCGAATGTGTGGAAATGTTCAGTCAATATGGTGGCTTCTGCAGCCTGTGCGGCAGCTGCCAAAGCGGTTTTCAGACGGCCTTCATCTTTTAAGATGGCTTCATCGCAGCCGTATAAGTCCAATAGGCCATGATTACCGGGGGCATGGGTCATTTATGGCCTCCGGAATAACCACTGCCGCCGTAATAGCCGCCGGAGTGCATACGCGTGCCGTCGGAGTCAGAAGAGCCGTAGCTGATGATCATGGAGATGACGATGATGATGGTGCTGAAAATGATGTAAGTGATTCTCGACATGTTAATCCTCGTCTTCGTCTTTTTTGCCCATGGTCCACAACAACCAGCATCCTATAAAGATGACGGTAAGTGCGGCAGAGCTGTCACCGGTCAGAAGCGCAGGGAAATTGACTACAACTAAGATGGCGGTCATTATGATTCTTAATGATTTATCAATACCGTCTGCCGCCATGTTTGCAGTGTAATGCGGTGCGCGGCTGGTTAAATTAAACGCATCTGCAATTTCCCGATAAGCAATGGGGGTACTTCTACTCCATGCCATTTCATGACTGTTTAGTTCGGAACCAAGCTTACGGCTTTGTCCGTCTCGGTAATCGCTGTAATAATTCAAATCACCGCTTCGGACACGCCAATAAAACGCTCCGCTGGCAATCCTGACCCGTCCGCCATAGTCATAAAGTTTGCCATAGCCTTGCGGTTGGCGGTTGCGGTCGAGGCGCGGCCAATCGTTCAAGGTTTCGGAAATATTCCAACCTTCATCAGCTTCAACCAGCCATAAGAAACCCTGAGTTGGGTTGTAAAGCAGATACTCTGTCCACTGCCCTTCTGGTGCTAATGTATGTTTGGCACCTTTGAACAAGTTATCAAATGTTTCCTGCGCATCTGTTTCTAAATATCGGATTGCGCCGATAACATGAAACTCTTTATTTTTCAGACGGCCTGTCGAGCCGACAGGCAAAGTAAACATCGTATTTTGCGACAAACGCAGATTATTGGCGGTAATAAGCTCCGCTTTATCTTTACCGACTGCCAATTCGCTGCCGCAACTTTGACAGTTCAGATGGGAAGTCAGACCGTTCACCCAATGAATGGATGAGCCGCAGTTAGGACAGTTTTCAGAGGTAATACTGCCTTTCAGACGGCCTGCGCTTTCTTTAATTTCATCTTCGTGGCGCGTGTTTTCCAGCTTCAAATCATCTAGGTTTACCATCCGCCCGAAGAAGGCTTCGGGAGTTTTATTGTTGTAATCGAGCGTGATGAAAAGGTTTTCACAACGCCAATCGGAAACCCGATTTTCTGTATCCTCTTTCAAAACAAACGGCAATTCGCCCTGCGCAGCCGCGCGTTTCAAGCTGATTTTGCGGACATCGGAGGCAATATAGTGCTTATCTTGAAAAGTCAGCTCGCTAAATCCGGCTCGCGTGTCTTCAAATTTCGGCGGATTATCGATTTCGACCGGCATGGTCATCACATACAAATCGCCCGCCTCAGAAAGCCAACCTGCCCTGCCGTCGTCAAACAGCGCATACCATTCATTCCACGCACCATCATCGTATTGCACCTGAAGCCGTCCGACCAAGGTAAAGCGTTGCGCGACAAATGTGCCGCTGGTTCCGATTTGCAGCGGACTAAAATCTTCCAGCAATGCGGAATCGCGGCCGGAGTCGACAACGCCGTTATCTTGCCGCACCAGCATGCTGTTGCAATAGCCGCACACCAGCGTCACAGCAGAAGCAGAATGCGCTTCGACAGGTGCGCCGCAGCTTGGGCAGTCGGTTTTGAAGAAAGGAGTTTGAGACATGGGTTTGCTTTTACAGAATGGGTTGGAGTGTTTCAGACGGCCTTAATGTTTATATCAACTGGTTTTATCAATGATTTCAAATTAGAAACAAACCAAATCGCCGAACGGACTCAATCAAATGATTCGAAAGGCCGTCTGAAACCTTTTCACAGAAGCAGCTACGCTTCTTTTGAATGATATTTTTCAGACGGCCTTCAATTGATTAACCAATCAGCTGCTTCAACACTTCAGCCTTGGCCTTATCAAAATCTTCTTGCGAAATCAAACCGCCATCCAGCAAAGACTTGAGTTTCACCAGTTTCGCCTGCGGATCTTCGGCAACCGGCTGAGCATTTTGCTGAGCCTGTTGCGTATTCGGCTGCATCATGCCAGACATGGCACCCGCCATCGCCTGACCAATACCGGCACCTACGCCCAAACCTGCACCAATTCCGGCAAGTCCGCCTTCATTTTGTGCCGCAAGTGGGATAGATTCGGCGGTTTGATATTGGGTGTAGCGTCCCAAATCGCCGATAACGCCCATCGAAATTTTCTTATCCAACGCAGCCTGAATAGACGCGGGCAAGGTAATGCTTTCAACAGTGAAGTTTTCCAGCGCCAAACCCAGCTTGGCAAATTCTGCGCCGAGCAATTCGCCGATTTTTTGCGACAGCAAAACTTGGTTCGCCGCCATATCCAAGAATGGGATACCGGAGCTGCCAAACGCGGCCGCCAATTGGGTGACTGCAATATTGCGCAGCTGGTTTTCCAAATCTACACCGCTGTATTGAGCCGCCACGCCGCTGACTTCTTTGAAGAATTTTGCCGGATCGCTGATGCGGTAAGAATACATACCGAACGAACGCAGTTGCACCGCGCCAAACTCGGCATCGCGCACGGTAACAGGTTGGGATGTGCCCCATTTTCGTGCAAGCTGTTGTTTGGTATTGAAAAAGTAAACATCCGATTTAAACGGAGACTCAAAAAGCTTGTCCCAGTTTTTCAAGTTGGTCAGCACTGGCAACGTTTGCGTATTGAGCGTGTAACGCCCCGGACCAAACACGTCGGCAGTCACGCCTTCATCGACAAACATCGCCATCTGCGCCTCACGCACAGTCAGGCTCGCACCGTTTTGGATCTCCTCATCGGCAATCGGAAAACGCCACATCAACAGGCTGTCATCGGGATTCGGCCATTGAATGACGTCGATAAACTGTTTCTTGATAAAGTTGAACATCGCAGTTCCTTATTTGAAAAAGAAGGGATAACTTATGGGTAGGTCAATTTGCCTAGTCGGTTATATCGCTTATTTTATACAAATAGAATGTCATATGATATAAACATTCAAAATGTCTTTATGCATGGGAATAGAGTGGGTTGCTCTATCTATTTTTAGTGTTAAACCCACTAGCCGACCCAGAAACATTAACATATCATTAAAATTCATGCAGACTCTGTTTTACACTATTTTTCTGCTTTTACCTGCGCTATATCATAAAAAAGACAAATACAGGTAGAAAATCATTAAACACTATACCAAGCGTTCACTACACCTGTTAATATTTACCAAATCCTAGAAATTCATCATGCTGTATTGTCAAATTATCACATTGGCTTTCATAAAGTAAAAGGAATTTATATGAAAAATTCTGCTCATTTCTGTTTTGCAGTGTTAGCACTCTCTGCTGCCGTAAGTACACAGGCTGCCCGCCCTGTTGAATTTACCGTTGGTAGCGAATATTACAACGAGACCTATCGCGAATACGAAAAAGATGGTAGTCGCTTAATGCAGCAAAAAGGCAACTTATGGTCTATTAATGCCGGCGTAAAATACCGTTTCAACGATCGCCATGCGGCAAAATTAGAAGGCCGTTATTCGCGCGGTAAAACAGATTACACAGGAAGCGTACAATATATAACTGAGGATTATATCGACGATTCAGCAAGTTATGGCTCAGCCACACTCAAAAATGCACCACGCCGCGCATACGATATCCGTGCCTTATACGAATATACACTCCCGATTAACGATCGCTTTAGCATTACTGCCGGAGCCGGCTTGGGACACCGTGTTCTGAGAGACTTAAGCAGCCGTATTGATCCTAATGATTATGACCGCAAAAACCGAACCACATATGCGCAAATCAATACTGGAGTAAATATCGCCCTTCCTGCAAACTTTGAGATATCTCCCCGCATTGCCTACAATCGTGCCGTGAAAGGCCGCCAATATTCTTACGAACCCGACCAGGTAGAAACCCGAATGAAACAAGGCGGCGGACAAGGTATTGAGGTTGAAGTGCCTATATCTAAAAAATTCGCGAACGGTTCCAAAATCAGCCTCACTCCATTCTATCGCGGCTGGAAAGTTAAAGAATCGAACCTTACCGTTACGGAAGAGTATGACTCATATGAATTGGGATCTATAGAACCTAAAAACCACACACACGAAGCGGGCGTAAGATTGCAATACTCTTTCTAATTTGATGAGTTTAAGTAGTTAAAACGTTTCAGACGGCCTTGTATATAACAGGCCGTCTGAATTTTTTGATGCTTTCAGAATTTCACTATAACGCCAATACCATCAGACATAAGACCTTATCAGTCAAAAAATCTACAGATAATTTCTCCAGGCAGGAGTCAGGATCAGCACATCTTTTGCTATCCAACCGACCATCAAAATCAAGTCAAGCAAGCCGCATTCAAAATACCGATCGAGATGGACACTGCACCAAACAACGCGCCGACGGCGACATTGTTGCCGATAAGTTCTGGGGTAGCGTCTTTAATCATCATTGTTGCAGCGAAATAGACAAAAATCTGAATCACTGCTGCGGCAAGTCCCCACAGGATAAAATCGATGAAGCTGACGCTGTGGGCAATGCTTGAGGCAAGCGTCAGACAGAAACCGACCAATGCGCCGCCAAACGACAAGGCGCAGGCAAGGTTGCCGTTTTTAATCAGGCGCAACTCTTCGGCAGGGGTAATCCGCAAATATACGGCACCGAAAACTACAGTCATTGCGATACCTGCCAACATATATTGCAGGTAAAGCAGATATTGGGACAGAGAAATACTCACGATAAGATTCCTTAGTTTGCAATAAAGTGATTATGCCATATTTTTGAAGATCAACCCTTCGGAAATACAGCATTTTAGAAGCGCTTCAGGCCGTCTGAAACAGACTAATTTTTAATTCATGTTTTATTACGATAATTGTTGACGATTTTTGTATGTTTATGTAACTATTGCGCACTGCCATTTAATTAGAGTAAAGAGGAGAATTATGAGCATGCTCGCCGCTATCCGCCCTAAAGAGCCTTTGCGCCATCTGCGCTGGTTTGACATGCTGATTGTGACCGCCATCCTGTTCGGTCAATTTGCCTACCGTTCTACCCAACTTTATATCGCCAGCCTGATGCCGCAAGTGGAAACGGCCGCTGCTACCGAAGAAGTACGCGATACTGCGGTAACCGGCGTGGCTTATTCTGAAAACATGAGCCTGCAGTTGACGCTGCTTGCTATTGCTTTGATTTACCTCGTTATCCGCCGTTTCGACTTCAAACAGCTGCCGATTCGCTTTAATTTAGGCGTATTGTTTTGGACGCCTGTGATTTTTATCCTGATGGGTCTGACCGCCGATGCGGTAACTTCGTTAAGCGGCGGCTACAATTACTTCACCACTGAAATCTTTCAATACATCAAACCATTATCCATCTTCGACAAATTCGCCGCCCTTGCGCCGATGGCCATCCTCTACGGCCTTTTAAACGGCTTTTACGAAGAATTCTGTTTCCTCGGCCTTTTAACCTGCGTGGAAGACAAATACAAATGGCAGGCATTGGCCTATTCGACCTTGGTGCGCGTCTCTTTTCATACTTATCAAGGCATGCTTTGGGCGACCGTTATCGGCGTTGTTTTCGGCTTGATGTACTACTTCTTCTACAAATACAAAGTCAAAAACCTGCTGCCGTTTTTCCTGATTCACGCCTTGGCAGATATCTTCGGCTCCGGCTTCATCTATTTGATTTGCGCTTAATCGCAACGGTTGGCTGAATAAACAAGGCCGTCTGAAACATCATTTTTCAGACGGCCTTTTATTATCTATCGGTTTACTTAATCAAAGTAATTGCCACATCTGCATCTTCGGTTGCAACTGCCTCAATCACTGCATCGCCGCCAAACCTCAACACCGAGCCTGCGCCGACCGTATGTTTTTCAGTCTGATTCAACGTTACGTCAAAGCTTCCTTTTCCAACGGCAAAAATCAGCGTTTTAAAACCCGGATGATCGTGCGGCTTAATCTGCTCCCCTTTCTTCATGTCTTTCTTAACAACCATGTAATTTTCGCCGCTGAAAATTTTACCGTTTTCGGAAGAAACCTCTCCCAAAGGCGCGGCAGAAACGGCAACGGAAAACAAAGCAGACAGCAATACAGCAGAAATATTGGATACTTTCATGGCAAGCCTTTCTTAAAATAGGGCTTCCATTCTATAAAAACCTACCTCATTACTCAATAATAATTCTTATTTTCTAATAAAAAGGCCGTCTGAAACCCAACGATATTTTTCAGACGGCCTGATTGACCTGTATAATATTTTCTTACTAATAAAATCGCTTTACATACCCATCAAATGGAAACCATCAGGAAAGATCCGCTCGGCTCGGCATGGGTGGTTATTGCCGCGCTCAGCTTTACCGTCATGAACCTCTCCGTCAAAGCCGCCTCTACACATTTCGGCTTTTCCAGCGGCGAGCTGGTCTTTTGGCGCATGCTGGTCTCCACCCTGTTCTTAGGCATCATGGCCAAAGCGCAAGGCAACACATTTTCCACGCCGCATTGGAAAACCCATCTCAACCGCAGCGTCATCGGCACGCTTGCCATGATGTGCACGCTTTATTCCGTCATACATCTGCCGCTGGCAACAGGCGTCACGCTCAACTACACCTCCTCCATCTGGCTTGCCATCTTTTCATTTTTCATTTTAAAAGAACGAATTACGCTTTATACCCAAGCCATTTTGATTATGGGCTTTATCGGCGTTATCCTGTTGCTCAATCCATCTTTTCAAGGCGGACAGGAATTTGCCGCACTGGTCAGTTTGGCAGGCGGCGCCATGTCAGGCTGGGCGTATTTGCAAGTGCGCGAACTCTCGCTTTTGGGCGAACCGGGCTGGCGCGTGGTGTTTTATCTGTCGCTTACCGGTCTGATTATGTCCGCCATTTGGAGCTGCTTTACCGGCTGGCATCCGCTGACCGTGTCTTCCCTGCCCTATCTGGCCGGCATCGGCATCTCCGCCATGATTGCCCAACTGGCCATGACCCGCGCCTATAAGGTTGGCAAGAAATTTACCGTTGCCTCGCTTTCCTACCTGACCGTCGTTTTCTCCGCCCTGTCCGGCGTACTGCTTTTCGGCGATAAAATCACTTGGCAGGAAGCCGCCGGCATGGTTATCATTGTTGCAGGCGGCGTGTTCAGCAGTTTTACTCCGGCCTCAATCAAAAAATTTCTGATGAAGCAATAATTTAACAAGGAGAACACCATGATTTCCATCCGCGAACAATCTTACGGCTTAAACGTAGCGCTGTACAACGAGTTCACTTTGGACGATTTCCGCCAATTGGAAGAAGCCTTGTTGGCCGCAAAACAAAAAGTCCATCTGCCCGACATCCTGTTGGACTTGTCCATGCTGAAAGACTTCACCATCGATATGGCGGTCGAGCAAATCAAATTCCTCAACCAACACGAAACCGACTTCGGCCGAGTTGCCGTCATTACCGACGACATCTGGATCAAACTCGGCGCGCGCCTTTCCAGCCTCCTGACCAACCAACACCCAAAATATTTCAGCGATGCCACCGAAGCACAGGCTTGGTTATTGACAAGCAATTTGAAATAAAGACAAGGCCGTCTGAACGCATTACCTGAGCAAATTCAAAACCGCTTAGGCTCAAAATCAACGGTATCACAATATTTTTCAAAGCATAAAAAAGGCCGTCTGAAACTTTGCAACCTGCAAAGTTTCAGACGGCCTTTCATCGTTTCTACTCAACAACTTACATGACATCCAATACATCAATACCCAACAATTCCAAGCCTTGTTTCAGCGTATCGCCGGTCAGCTTCGCCAGTTGCAGGCGGCTGTTGCGGGTTGCGCCTTCTGATTTCAAAATCGGGCAGGCTTCATAGAAGCGGCTGAACAAAGTGGCAATTTGATAGAGGTAAGCGGCGAGGTAGTGCGGATACGCCGTGTCCGCCACGCTTTGCAGTACGTCTTCAAATTTCAGCAGCTCGGCAGCCAGTTGTTTTTCCAAAGGTTCGGTCAAAACGGTTAGCGCAGTTGCGTCCCATTCGCCTGCTTTGCGGAACACGCTTTGCACGCGGGTATAGGCATATTGCAGGTAAGGGGCGGTATTGCCTTCAAACGAAAGCATGGCGTCCCAGTCGAACACATAATCGCTGGTGCGGTTTTTGCTCAAATCGGCATATTTAACCGCGCCGATGCCGACGGTTTTACCGATTTTTCCTGCTTCGTCTGTGCCTAATTCAGGATTTTTCTCTTTCACCAAAGCGGTGGCGCGCTCAACAGCTTCGGTCAGCAGATCAACCAGTTTCACGGTGTCGCCGCTGCGTGTTTTGAACGGTTTGCCGTCTTTGCCCATCATGGTGCCGAAGCCGATAAACTCGGCTTTTACATCTTCCGGCAGATAGCCTGCTTTGCGGGAAGTGGTAAAGAGTTGTTCAAAGTGCAGGGCTTGGCGGTGGTCGACGACGTAGAGCAGGCGGTCGGCATGAAGCGTGCCGACGCGGTAACGCAAACACGCCAAGTCGGTGGAAGCATAAAGGAAGCCACCGCCTTGTTTTTGTACGATAAATGCGGCAGGCTCGCCTTCTTTGTTTTTGAACTCATCCAAGAACACGACTTTCGCGCCGTCGTCTTCGACTGCCAGACCTTTTTCGACCAAATCATCGACTACGGGTTGCAAATCGTCATTGTATTTAGATTCGCCTGCCACATCTTCAGGACGCAGTTTCAAGCCCAGCGTGTCGTAAACGGCTTGAGCGTGCGAGAGTGAAATATCGACAAACTGTTTCCACAATGCCAATACGGTTTCATCGCCGCCTTGCAGCTTCACAACGTATTCGCGTGCGGTGTCGGCGAAGGCAGGGTCTTCGTCAAAACGCACTTTGGCGGCGCGGTAAAACTGCTCCAAATCCGCCAGCTCAAATGCGGCATTGTCTTTTTGCTGCTCAACCAAATAAGCGACCAACATGCCGAACTGCGTACCCCAGTCGCCGACGTGGTTTTGACGGATAACGGTGTTGCCCATAAATTCCAACACGCGCGAAATGCTGTCGCCGATGATGCTGGAACGCAGATGGCCGACGTGCATTTCTTTGGCAAGATTAGGCGAAGAATAGTCGATAACGACGGTTTGCGGTTGGGCGGTTTTCGCTACGCCGAAACGCGCGTCGCTCAAAGCCGTCTGAATGTTTTGGGCGAGGAATTCAGGACGCAGGCGCAGGTTGATAAAGCCTGGGCCGGCTACTTCCGCACTTTCAATCACGGCGTTGTCGGCCAGCGCTTCGGCCACTTTTTGCGCCAATTCGCGCGGATTTTGTTTGGCTTTTTTCGCCGCACCCATCACGCCGTTGATTTGGAAATCGCCAAAGTCGGGATTTTTCGCCGCCTGCAATACGACGGGGCTGTCGGACAAACCGGCAGCGGCAAAGGCTGCTTGGGCTTCACGTTCGACGGTTTGGTATAAATTCATGTTGTCGGTCTCTATCAATTCAAATCAGGCGGTATTTTAAAAGAATTTCGGGCTTTAAAACAGGGCAAGCCGCAATACTTTTCCAGCGGCTTGTTATATGATTGTATTCTGATTCAACGATTTTGCTGTCAAGGCCGTCTGAAAGGAAAAGCCATGAACCCAAAAAATACGCTTTGTCTGATTGTCGATATTCAAGAACGCCTGCTGCCCGCCCTTTCCGGCGCGGATGAAATGGTGGAACGCTGCCGCCTGCTGATTCAAGGTTTGACGGCTTTAGACATCCCCTTTGCCGTAACCGAACAATATCCGAAAGGTTTGGGCAACACCGTATCTGCCGTATCGCTGCTGTTGCCTGAAGGTACGCCCGTTGTCGAGAAAACCCGATTTTCGGCGTTTTTACCTGAAATTCAGGAAATATTACGCAAAAACGACATCAAAAACGTTATTTTGATGGGTGCGGAAGCGCATATCTGTATGCTTCAGACGGCCTTGGATTTGAAAGCGCAAGGTTACGCCGTATCTCTGCCTTTCGAATGCACCGCCTCGCGCACAACGGCCAACCGCGACAATGGTTTGGCGCAACTGAGCCGTCAGGGCATTATCATTTCCAATGTCGAAAGTATTTTGTTCCAACTGCTCGGCGATGCCAAACATCCGGCCTTTAAGACTATTTCCAAACTGATTCAATAACAGGCCGTCTGAAATGCAATACACCATCCGCCCTGCCCTGCGCCAAGACTTGCCTGCCATCGTCGATATTTACAACAGCACCGTGGCCACGCGCCAATCCACGGCCGATTTGTCGCCGACCACTGTTGCCGAACGCGAAATGTGGTTTGCCGCACACACGGACAAACGCCCGATCTACGCCCTTTACGATGCCGACGGCACCGTATTGGCCTGGGGCAGTTTCAGCGACTACCATCCGCGCTACGCCTACCACATCAGCGCAGAAGTCAGCATTTATGTCCGCCACGATATGCGCGGTGCAGGCGTGGGCAAAATCCTGTTGCGGCACATGCTCGAACGCGCGCCGTCATTGGATATCCATAACGTCATCGCGCTTGTGTTCGGCCACAACTATCCAAGCCTGAACCTGTTTCACCGTTTCGGTTTTGAAGAATGGGGGAGGCTGCCGCAAGTCTGCGATTTGGAAACCATGTTGGCAGACGTGGTGATTTTGGGCAAAAGGATTGTGGATTGATGACGACAAAGGCCGTCTGAAAACTGAATTCAGACGGCTTTTTTACGGCAAAACCTTTATTCCGGTTTCTTCGCCAGCATGGTAACGAATTTAAACTGAATCGGATTGCCGAATTCGTCTTTCGCGTGCATCGAGCCCAGCTCTTCCTTGTATTCCACCAATTCCCAATCTTTATAGTATTCGCGCAGCTCGCCCTCGCCAAACTTGAACGGGAATGGCATCGGGCAAGGGAAATCTTCCGTATCCATCGCAGAAACAATCAGGTTGTAGCCGCCGGGGTTGGTGTGTTCCTTCATATTGGCAATCACATCAGGAACGTAACGCGGCATCAGGAACATAAACACCACGGTCGCCACCATATAATCGAAGTTTTCCTGAATATTGGCGGCGTTGAGGTCGTATTCAAACGCGCGGACATTCAGTTCTTCGATACGCGCCAGCTCTTCCACATTTTGAACCGCGTTCGGATTATTATCGACAGCAGTAACGTCAAAACCTTTCAAACCCAGATACAGCGCGTTTCGACCCTGACCGCAGCCCATATCCAAAACCTTGCCGACAGGCACGATGCCTTCGGCGGCGCGGACGGCCGAATGTGTCGCGCTCATGCCGTATTTCTTATTGAAATAGTCCGCCGCCTCGCAGTAAAACGACAGTTGGATTTCCGTGTCTTGCGTTTGCGGCGCGATAAAGTGCCATGCTTGCGGATGGATAATCCAATCATCGCTTTCAGGCGTCAGCTCGTGCGTAGCCGTAATATTGCCCGCTTCGTCCACTTCATTGAAATTCAGACGGCCTTGGAGGACATTGAGGCAGCCCCAAGTACCGGCGGCGGTATTGTGTTTGGACAACAAGGCTTCGGGAATCTCGTCCGCCGTCCACACCGGCATCTGTTTGTAACAAAACAATTCTTGCTGTTCGCTCATCATATTTCCTTTCTATTTTGACGGTTTCAACACGGCTTCTGCCAAGGCTTTCTGAATGGCAATCACGCTCTTGTCGCTTTTAAACTGCAAGGTTTCGGTCGGCGCTTCGCTGGAAGAAACCCAAATCTTCAGCTCGGCATCCAAATCGAAATGGCCCGAGGTTTCCACCGAAAAGCGTGACACGGAACGATACGGAATCGAACGGTAAGACACTTTCTTGCCGGTCAACCCCTGCTTGTCCACCAACACCAGCCGATATTCGGTAAACACAATCAAATCGCGCACCAGGCTGAATGCCATTTTTACCTGTTCGCCATCAATCAGGATATTCGCCAAATCGCGTTCCACCGCATCGGCGTCTTTTTGCGAAGCATTGCCCAAAAGGCCGCTGAACAATCCCATATCTGCCTGCTTTCTATACGAGTGATAAGTGCAGGGTATTTTACACGCGCAAACCGTATTTGCCGATATTTCAGACGGCCTTATGTTATGATACCGCCTTATTCGACAAAGACATGCCCATGGATAAACCCGTTTACCTCTACACAGACGGCGCATGCAAAGGCAACCCCGGCTCAGGCGGCTGGGGGGTATTTATGCGCTACGGCACACATGAAAAAGAACTGTTCGGCGGCGAAGCCGAAACCACCAACAACCGCATGGAGCTGACCGCCGTCATCGAAGGCCTGAAATCTCTAAAACGCCGCTGCCAGGTCGTTATCTGCACCGACTCGCAATACGTCAAAAACGGCATGGAAAGCTGGATACACGGTTGGAAAAAAAACGGCTGGAAAACCGCCGCCAAAAAACCGGTCAAAAACGACGATTTATGGAAAGAGCTGGATAGTTTGGTTCAACAGCACGATGTCCGCTGGACGTGGGTAAAAGGCCATGCCGGACACCCTGAAAACGAAAAAGCCGACGAGCTCGCCAACCGAGGCGCAGCAAAATTTGCATAACACTTCACCCATGACTGTACTCAAATATCTCAAACCATTCTTTTGGATTGCTATCATTGCATTGATTTGTGTGACGCCAATAGCACTTATGTTCGCCTATTCGCCCTTTCATGATGTCAATGATTTTTTTAACTTTTGATTGTGTGATCACGTTAAGAGTGCCGAAGAATGTGCCGACTTAATCACGCCCGCCTATTTGGTGGTTTATACCTGAACCGTGGTTTTTCACATTCATCACACTGACTGCCCTTTACCTCATTCTAAAAATCCTGATGGCAATCACCCGATTCCTATTCAGACTGAAAAAGAGAAAACCATGACCTGCCCCATCTGCACTGCCGACAACGAAGACATTTTGCTGCAAACGCCAAACCTGCGCGTTATCGCCGTCCACAACGAAGCCGGCGCACCGGCATTCTGCCGCGTTATTTGGAATAACCATGTTTCCGAGATGACCGACCTTTCCCCTGCCGAACGCAACGAAATCATGGAAATGGTGTATCAGGTTGAAGCCGCAATGCGCCAAGTCTTCCGCCCGGCCAAAATCAATCTGGCCAGCCTCGGCAATGTTGTGCCCCACTTACATTGGCACGTCATTGCCCGCTTTGAAAACGACGTCAACTTCCCCGCGCCGATTTGGGCCGCGCCCGTCCGCGAACACGGCATGACCTTGCCCGAAAATTGGCCGCAACAAATCAAAAACTTAATCGCTTAAACTTTCAGACGGCCTGTAAAGACCGACACGCCAAGTTCAGGCCGTCTGAACATATAACGAAAGGAAAACCTCAATGAACTCCACCACGCGCCGCCATTTCCTGCGTACCTGCTCTGCTGCGGCAGGCGCAGGGTTGTTGCAAGCCTGCGGCACAGGCACGACCACCACGCCACAAACCAAAACCACATCTACCACCGCGAAAGCCAAAACCGTGCAACCTAAGCAACCTCATCCGCCACGTTCCGGCGACAACCTCCTGCGCGTTGTTGCGCCGTCAGGCTTCGCCGAAGACCCCAACCGCGTGACCACCGGCCTGACCCGCCTCTACAACGCAGGCTTTACCGTGACCAACCAACAGGCAGGCAGCCGCCGTTACCAACGCTTTGCCGGCAGTGACGCCCAACGCGCCGCCGACTTCCAAGAAGTTGCCAGCGGCCGCGTCGAAACGCCCAAAGTCTTGATGGGCCTGCGCGGCGGCTACGGCGCGGCACGCATCCTGCCGCAAATCGACTTTGCCTCACTCGGCGCCAGAATGCGCGAACGCGGCACATTGTTCTTCGGTTTCAGCGACGTGTGCGCCGTCCAACTCGCCCTGTTGGCCAAAGGCAATATGATGAGCTTTGCAGGCCCGATGGTGTACAGCGAATTCGGCAAAGCAGACCCCAGCGTCTTTACCATGGATTCGTTCATCCGCGGCACGACCAACAACGTCAACATCGTTGATGTCCCAACCATCCAACGCGCCGATGTCAACGTCGAAGGTACATTGTGGGGCGGCAACCTCAGCGTTCTCGCCTCTCTCGCCGGTACGCCTTATATGCCTGATATTCAAGGCGGTATCCTCTTTATCGAAGACGTCAGCGAGCAACCCTACCGCATCGAGCGCATGCTCAATACGCTTTATCTGTCAGGTGTTTTGCAAAAACAACGCGCCATTATCTTCGGTGATTTCCGCATGGGTACCATCCGCGACGTGTACGACTCCAGCTACGATTTCTCCGCCGTCGTCAACCACATTTCGCGCACCGCCAAGATTCCTGTGTTGACCGGCTTCCCATTCGGCCACATCACCAACAAAACCACTTTCCCGTTGGGCGCGCATGCCAAAGTCCGCAGTACCGGCAACGGCGGTTATTCCGTTACCTTCAGTGGCTATCCTACGCTGAACCCGTCCGCGCTGACGCTCAACAACCTGCTGCCGCCTCCTGTTCCAACTTACGACAGCACCATCTACCGCGACAGCATTACTGAAGAAGTCACTGAATAAGGCTTGTTCAAATCAAAAGGCCGTCTGAAACCCAGTTTCAGACGGCCTTTTTATATCTTCATCTTAACCGTAACGTCGTTGAAAATCTTTCATAAAGTCAGCCAACGCGTTCACACCTTCAAGCGGCATCGCATTGTAAATGCTGGCACGCATACCGCCGACGGTTTTATAGCCTTTGAGCAGGCACAAGCCCTGCAACTCGGCTTCCAACACAAAGCGGCGGTCCAAGTCTTCGCTTGCTGTTTTGAAGACCACATTCATCTTGGAACGCGCATCAGGATGGATATCGTTGATGTAAAAACCGCCACTGCCGTCTATCGTCTCATACAAGGTTTGCGCCTTTATTCGATTGACCGCTTCAATTTTTTTCACACCGCCCTGCGTTTGCAGCCAGCGGAACACCAAACCCGACATATAAATCGCATAAGTGGAAGGCGTGTTGTACATACCGTCACGGTTGATGTGCGAACGGTAGTTGAACACATCGGGAATATCGTTCGGACAACGCTCCAGCAAATCCTCGCGGATAATGACCACGGTCGCACCGGCAGGGCCGATATTTTTTTGCGCGCCGGCATAAATCAAGCCGTAATCGGATACATCAAACTCACGCGACAAAATCTCGCTCGACATATCGCACACCAGCGGCGGCAGGCCGTCTGAAAGTTTGGGGACGTTTTGATACTGCAAGCCGTTTACGGTTTCATTAATCGCAAAATGAACAAACGCGGAATTCGGGTTCACATCCCAATCCTCCACCGCAGGCAGGTTTTTATAGGCATATTGTTCGCCGCCATGCGCCGCTAAACGGATTTCGGCATTGCTCAAACGGCTCATCTGTTCATAGGCAATACGGCTCCAGTTGCCCGTTACCACCGCGTTAGCAGTCGCAAAACCGTGCGCCAAATTCATGGCCACCATATTAAATTGCGTGGTCGCACCGCCCTGTAAAAACAGGATTTTATAGTTGGACGGAATATTCAAAAGCTGGCGCAAATCTTGTTCGGCATGATGCAGAATACTCAAAAACATATCCGAACGGTGGCTCATCGCCATCACGGGGAAACCCGTACCGTTGTAGTCGAGCATTTCCTGTTGCGCGGTACACAATACCGCTTCCGGCAATACGGCAGGACCTGCGGAAAAATTGTAAATCGGGTGTGCGGACATGGCGGCCTTCTTTCTTATTCGGTGGGTATGAAGAAATTGTAGAACCGCCTTGCACATTGTGCAAGCACGAAAAATCAGAAAATCCAAGGCCGTCTGAAAGCAAAGCAACACCAATTCTTTGTTTTCAAAAATAATTTCAGAAACACCACATCAAAACTTGTCAACAATTTCCTTTTCAGACGGCCTCGACCCTATCCTTCCATTTACGCAATCACTTCAAAAAATCCACGCCAAATCAACACTTTTCTTTTATCTTGAAAACAGTTATAATAGGCCAATTTTTCAAATCACACGAAAAATGGCCGCGCGGCCATTTTTTTGTTTATGTACTTCTGGAGAAGCATGGATATTCAAAGCATTCTTGATAAAACCCTGCCCGGCTTGGGCTACGAGCTGGTCGATTTCGAACTGACCGCACAAGGCGATTTGCGCGTTTTCATCGATAAAGAAGGCGGCATCACCGTCGAAGACTGCGCCACTGTCAGCAACCATCTGAGCCGCGTGTTTATGGTTGAAGACATCGACTACAAACGTTTGGAAATCTCCAGCCCTGGCCTTGACCGTCCGCTGAAAAAAGCCGCCGACTTCGTGCGCTTTGCCGGCCAGAACGCCAAAATCAAAACACGCCTGCCGATTGATGGTCAGAAAAACTTCATCGGCCGCATCGAATCTTGCGAAAACGACATTGTTACCGTCTCTTTCGACGGCAAAACTGCCCAAATCGAATTGAGCAACATCGACAAAGCCCGTTTGCGCCCCGAATTTAAATTTTAAAAACCGATTACTTGGAGATTCTAGAAAATGAGTCGCGAAATGTTACAGCTGGCCGAAGCGCTGGCAAGTGAAAAAAACGTTGAAACGGAAGTCGTATTCAAAGCCCTTGAATTCGCCCTCTCTACTGCTGCCAAGAAAAAAGCCGACCGCGAGCACATGGACGTGCGCGTCGAAATCGACCGTGATACCGGCGAATACCAAACCTTCCGCCGCTGGCTGATTGTTGCCGATGAAGACTACACCTACCCCGACGTAGAAAAAACCATCGAGGAAATCCAAGAAGAAATTCCCGGCACCACCATCCAAATCGGCGAATACTACGAAGAGCAGCTGCCAAACGAAGGCTTCGGCCGCCAAGCCGCGCAAACTGCCAAACAAATCATCCTGCAACGCATCCGTGATGCGGAGCGCGAGCAAAACCTGAACGAGTTCCTCGCTTCTAAAGAGGACATCGTTTCCGGTACGGTAAAACGCGTCGAGCGCCACGGCATCATCGTTGAAGTCGTCGCAGGCAAACTGGACGCACTGATTCCGCGCGAAGAAATGATTCCGCGTGAAAACTTCCGCAGCGGCGACCGCATCCGCGCCCTCTTCCTGCGTGTGGACGAAATCGGCAATACCGGCCGCAAACAAGTCATTTTGAGCCGTACCAGCGGCGACTTCTTGGCCAAACTCTACGCCAACGAAGTGCCTGAAATTGCAGACGGCCTGTTGGAAATCCGCGAAGTAGCACGCGATCCCGGCCAACGCGCCAAAGTTGCCGTTAAAGCCAACGACCAACGCATCGACCCGCAAGGTACTTGTATCGGCGTGCGCGGTTCCCGTGTTAACGCCGTGAGCAACGAATTGTCCGGCGAACGCATCGACATCGTATTGTGGTCTCCTGAGCCAGCCCAATTCGTGATGAATGCGCTGTCTCCTGCCGAAGTAAGCCGCATCGTGATTGACGAAGACAAACACGCTGTTGACGTAATCGTTGATGAAAACCAACTGGCGCTGGCCATCGGCCGCGGCGGTCAAAACGTCCGTCTGGCTTCCATCCTGACCGGCTGGCAGCTGAACATCATGACCGTTGAAGAAGCAGACGAGCGCAATGCTGCCGAAGACGCGGTTATCCGCAACCTCTTCACCACCCACTTGAACATCGACGACGAAACCGCCGATATCTTGGTGGAAGAAGGCTTTGCCACTTTGGAAGAAGTCGCTTACGTTCCAGCGGCAGAATTGCTCTCGATTGACGGTTTTGACGAAGAAATCGTTGAAACCCTGCGCAACCGCGCACGCGATGCGATCCTGACCATTACCATCGCCGCAGAAGAAAAACTGGGTGAAGTGTCTGAAGACATGCGCAATTTGGACGGCGTAGATTCCGATATGTTGCGCAAACTTGCCGAAGCCGGCGTAACCCAACGCGATGATCTGGCCGAATTGTCTGTTGACGAATTGGTCGAAATTACCGGTGTTGACGAAGAAGAAGCCAAAAAAGTGATTTTGGCTGCACGCGAACACTGGTTTACTGAAGAAAATAACTAAGGGGGTACTGAATGAGTAATACAACCGTAGCGCAATTTGCCGCCGAACTAAACCGCCCCGTCGATGATTTGCTTAAACAATTGAAAGAAGCCGGGGTCAACAAAAATAGCGGTAATGACAGCATAACCACTGACGACAAACAACTGTTGACTGCTTACCTGCAAAAGAAAAACGGCAGCAACAGCGGCACCATCAGCATCCGCCGCAAAAAAACCGAAGTCAGCACTGTTGACGGCGTAAAAGTGGAAACTCGCCGCCGCAGCCGTGCCGTTACCATTCCTTCTTCCGAAGAATTGGCAGCGGAAGCCAAAGCCAAAGTAGCAGCGGAAAACCAAAAAGCCGAGGCAGAAAAAGCAGCCGCCCAAGCTGCCGAAGAAAAAGCCAAAGCTGAAGCAGAAGCTGCCGCAAAAGCCGAAGCACGTGCCAAAGCAGAGGCCGAAGCAGCCAGACTGAAAGCAGCCAAAGCCGCACCAAAAGCGGAAGGCAAACCTGTCGAAGCCCAAAAAGAAGAAACCAAACCGGTTGAAACCGTAGAAGCTAAGGCTGAAGTAAAAGTTGAGGCTAAAGCAGACAACAAGCCGTCTGAAAAATCCGTTGAAGCTGAAAAACCAGCCGAAGCCAAGAAACCTGCCAAAGCCAAACAAGACAAAGGCGGCAAAGGCAAAGAAGCGAAAAAGGCAGCCAAACCTGCCGCTCCTGCCGTACCGCAACCTGTCGTCAGCGAGGAAGAACAGGCTCAACGCGATGAAGAAGCCCGTCGTGCCGCCGCCCTGCGTGCGCATCAAGAAGCCTTGTTGAAAGAAAAACAAGAGCGTCAAGCACGCCGCGAAGCCATAAAACAACAGGCCGTTCAAGACTCAAAACCTACTAAAGAAGCCAAATCAGGCGAACGCAATAAACCTGCCGAGAAAGCCAAAGCAGCATCCGGCGAAGGCAAATCCGAACACAACGCACGCGGTAAAAAAGAAGACCGTCGTGATCGTGATGAAGAAAACCAAGGCCGTAACGCCAAAGGCAAAGGCGGCAAAGGCGGCCGTGACCGCAACAATGCACGCAATGGCGATGACGAGCGCGTACGCGGCGGCAAAAAAGGCAAAAAACTCAAACTTGAGCCAAACCAACACGCCTTCCAAGCGCCGACCGAGCCTGTCGTACACGAAGTTTTGGTGCCTGAAACCATTACCGTTGCTGATTTGGCACACAAAATGGCAGTCAAAGGCGTGGAAGTGGTTAAAGCCCTGATGAAAATGGGCATGATGGTAACCATCAACCAATCTATCGACCAAGACACTGCCCTGATTGTGGTGGAAGAACTCGGCCACATCGGCAAACCTGCCGCCGCCGACGACCCTGAAGCATTCTTGGATGAAGGCGTTGAGGCAGTAGAAGCCGAAGCATTGCCGCGTCCTCCGGTGGTTACCGTGATGGGTCACGTTGACCATGGTAAAACTTCCCTGCTGGACTACATCCGCCGTGCCAAAGTGGTACAAGGCGAAGCGGGTGGCATTACCCAACACATCGGTGCATACCACGTTGAAACCCCACGCGGCGTGATTACCTTCTTGGATACCCCGGGTCACGAAGCGTTTACCGCCATGCGTGCGCGCGGTGCGAAAGCAACCGATATCGTGATTCTTGTGGTTGCAGCCGACGACGGCGTGATGCCGCAAACCATCGAAGCCATTGCCCACGCTAAAGCTGCGGGCGTACCGATGGTGGTTGCCGTCAACAAAATCGATAAAGAAGCCGCTAACCCTGAGCGTATCCGCCAAGAGCTGACCGCACACGAAGTCGTGCCTGACGAATGGGGCGGCGACGTACAGTTCATCGACGTTTCTGCTAAAAAAGGCCTGAACATCGATGCATTGCTCGAAGCCGTCTTACTCGAAGCCGAAGTTTTGGAACTGACTGCCCCTGTCGATGCACCTGCCAAAGGCATCATCGTTGAGGCTCGTTTGGACAAAGGCCGCGGCGCGGTTGCCACATTGCTGGTTCAAAGCGGTACACTGAAAAAAGGCGATATGCTGCTGGCCGGTACTGCATTCGGTAAAATCCGTGCAATGGTTGACGAAAACGGCAAAGCCATCAATGAAGCCGGCCCGTCTATCCCTGTCGAAATCCTCGGCTTGTCGGATGTACCGAACGCAGGCGAAGATGCAATGGTATTGGCCGACGAGAAAAAAGCGCGCGAAATCGCCCTCTTCCGTCAAGGCAAATACCGCGACGTGCGCTTGGCCAAACAACAGGCCGCGAAACTGGAAAACATGTTCAACAATATGGGCGAAAACCAAGCCCAATCCTTGTCCGTCATCATCAAAGCAGACGTACAAGGTTCTTACGAAGCTTTGGCGGGCAGCCTGAAAAAACTGTCCACCGACGAAGTAAAAGTGAACGTGTTGCACAGCGGCGTTGGCGGCATTACCGAATCTGATGTCAACTTGGCCATCGCTTCCGGCGCATTCATCATCGGCTTTAACGTCCGTGCAGATGCTTCCGCACGCAAACTGGCTGAGAATGAAAACGTGGAAATCCGTTACTACAACATCATTTACGATGCCATCGACGACGTGAAAGCCGCCATGAGCGGTATGCTCTCTCCGGAAGAGAAAGAGCAAGTAACCGGTACGGTTGAAATCCGTCAGGTTATCTCCGTTTCCAAAGTCGGCAACATTGCAGGCTGTATGGTTACCGACGGTGTGGTCAAACGCGATTCCCATGTCCGCCTCATCCGCAACAACGTGGTTATCCATACCGGCGAGCTGTCTTCTTTGAAACGCTACAAAGACGACGTCAAAGAAGTCCGCATGGGCTTCGAATGTGGTCTGATGCTCAAAGGCTACAACGAGATTATGGAAGGCGACCAACTCGAATGTTTCGACATCGTCGAAGTTGCCCGTACTCTGTAATCAAACAGGCCGTCTGAAAAATCAGAAGCAGGTTTTGCAATGCGAAACCTGCTTCTTTTTTTCAGAGGCCTTTTTACAACCATTCATAGTTTGAAACTATTGAAATTGATGTGTGGTATATAAGAAACAAAACAGCCGCACAAGGCAAAGCCATTTGGCAAAAGAATAGACGGCAAACTAAGCCTGATAAGGCTCGCTACATATTGTCATATCTTAACGTTTCTGTTGTTTTTCTCAAATTTCGGCACTAGTATATACAGCCTAAACACAATACAAATTAAGCAATACCGGCCATATGCCGGATACGTTTACTTCCTTGTTACTCTCATCAATATCTAAAGAAAATATCATGACAATCGAAAAAGCAATGCGCATCCGCAATGCGCAATTTGAATTACGACATTTAGAGCAATTGCAGCCATCCCCCCTTGCACAAGCAACAACAGGCACATCGGGAGATGACGTTTATTATGTAACCCGCAGCGATGATAAAATCATTGAAAACCCAAATGGCGGAGATGATACGGTTTACAGCAACGTCAGCTATACCCTTCCAAACCACGTTGAAAACCTTATTTTGACCGGTACAGCCAACATTTTTGGCGCAGGCAACAACAGTAACAACATCCTCATCGGCAATGAAGGCCGCAACCGCCTCAACAGCGGGCGTGGCGACGACATCGTTTACGGTGGCGGAGGCAACGATTTCATCAACGGCGGCGAAGGTAACGACCGTCTTTTCGGCGAAACAGGCAATGACACCCTCAACGGCGAAGCAGGCAATGATGTGCTTGAAGGTGGCGAAGGCGACGACACCTACCTTTTCTCTGCCAAAAGCGAGCAAGACACCATCATCGACAACCAAGGCCACAACAGCATCCGCTTTCATACTGATCTGAGCCTTAACGATTTAACCGTTGAAGTCCGAAACAACGAAACCGGCGGTCAAGACTGGCTGATTGCCGTGAAAAACAGCAACGCCGTTTTAACCATCAAAAACCAATACACTCAAAACGGTACAACACCGGCAGTCTCCCAATTCATCATTGGCACACAAAAACTGGATGTAAACAGCTTTGCTAAATATTTTGATATTTCCCTGACTGAGCATACCGAAAGCGGCAAGATCATCAATGGCAGCGACGGCAATGACCACCTGTTCGGCACATCCGGCGATGATATTATCGACGGCAAAGCCAGTGCCGACATTATGGAAGGCGGAGACGGCAATGACACTTACTACGTTGATGATGTAAAAGATGTGGTGATTGAACAGGCTGACGGCGGCGAAGACACCGTATTCAGCAGTATTTCCCATACTGCCGCTACCCACGTCGAAAATGTTACCTTGACCGGCTCGGCCAATATTTTTGCCGCCGGCAACAACAGCAATAACATCCTAACCGGTAACGAAGGTCGCAACCGCCTCAATAGCGGACGCGGTGATGATACCGTTTACGGCATGGGTGGCAACGACAACCTCAACGGCGGTGACGGCAACGATTATCTGGATGGCGGCGATGGTAATGATGCCATCAACGGTGATGCAGGCGACGACATTTTGGTGGGCGGCAAGGGTAAAGACATTCTGAAAGGCGGCGCCGGAAACGATACCTATATCTACGGCGACAACGATACCATTATCGACAACCAAGGCATCAATATCCTCAAGTTTTCAGACGGCCTGAGCAATGCCAAGCTCAACCTAAAGACCATTCATAACGATGATGGCAGCCAAAGTTGGGAAATTACTTCGGAACAAGGTTCAGCCCTGATTCAAAACCAAATCGGCGCGGATGGTAGTATTTCCATCGACCGTTTCCAGTTCAACGACCAAACCTACACTGCCGCACAGTTCCAACAAGCCTTCCAAGCGCTGAAAGCCGAAACCATTAAATTTGTCGGCACTAACGGCGATGACATCTTGCATGGCAATGCAGGCAACAATGAAATTGACGGCGGCAACGACGGCCATGACACCATTTATGGCCACGACGGCGATGACATCTTGCGCGAACACAGCGAAACCTATTACGGCAACAAACCTGCTTCCGACGATAAACTCTATGGCGGCAATGGCAACGACAAACTCTATGCCCATGTAGGCGCCGATTTGCTCGACGGCGACGCAGGCAATGATTATCTGGAAGGCGGCGAACACAACGATACCTATGTTTTCGGAAAAGGTTACGGTCATGACACCATTTTTGACTTTAACTTCGGTTTTGATAGCGAAGCAAGCCTACACAGACTCAACGCCAACGTCGTTAAATTTACCGGCGGCATTACCCTTGACGACCTTGAAATTACCGTTGAAAAAGGTTACGACAAAAGCGGGATTGCCGACATGCCCGACAGCAACCAATTTGTATCCAATCCCCTGCTGGATGGCGATACTTGGCATATCCGCATTAAAGGCACAGACGATGTTTTAACCATCAAAAACCAAAGCGGTATTTATGGTGCAATTTCCGAGTTTCAGTTTGACGGCAATACCTCATACAGCACAGGCGAGCTGATCAACCACTTCAAACTGTCTATCCCGCACATGATCGGCAACACAAACATCGTCCAATACACCGGCCAACCCGTTGAAGAACTCAACCGAGATGTGTACAACAACTTCAACCACACCATCCACGCCGATAGCGACAACAGCGATTTAGATTTGTCGCGTTACACTTCTGTTGTCGAATACAGTGGCAATCGCAGCGATGAAACTATTACTTTGGGTCGAGGCATCAACATTGTCGATACGGCCGGCGGTAACGATACCATTACCGACCCGGGTGCCGACAACACCGTTATCATGTTTGGCAGAAACAGCGGCAACGACACCTTTAATCCGTATAGTGGCAGCGATACCCAAGTCCTTTTCAAAGAAGGGCTTACACTGAAAGATTTACAGTTGAAAACCGGCGATGATTGGGTCCTAACCATCAAAGATACAGGCGACACCCTGACCATCCATGACATTGCCAACAATAATGTCGACAGCTTTGTATTCGGAAACGGTAAGAGCTACACCGCCGACGAAATCAGCAAAGCACTGATGACTGAAAATACACAAAACAACGGTATCCTGTAAAACTCAAAGGCCGTCTGAAACCTTAATTCAGACGGCCTTAGTCCTTTGCTGATTTATTTATCGTTCTGCTATATAATTATTCTCATTCGAATTCACAAGAAAGAATAAAAATGGATGCCTTAAATCTCCTCACCACGCGTCGCTCTTCCAAAAAACTGACTGCTCCGGCACCCAATGCCGAGCAACTGGAACAAATGCTGCAAGCGGCAACACAAGTACCTGATCACGGCAACATGCGCCCTTACCGCTTTACTGTGATTCAAAGCGAAGCCGGCTTACAACGTTTCCGCGAGCTGTTGAGCAATACCGTTACCGAACTCAACTTCGGCCATGATGCTATGAAAAAAGCCGAACGCGTCGGCAACATGGCGCCTATGATTATCGGCGTTACATTTACGCCAAACCGTGAAGTGGCAAAACCCAAACCTGAATGGGAGCAAATGCTGACTGCCGGCTGCGCCGCCTATGCTTTACAACTGGCTGCTTCAGCCCAAGGCTTTGACAATGTTTGGATTACGGGCATGTGGGTCAACAGCCCATTGTTGCGCGAAGCATTTGAGTGTGCCGACAAAGACAAAATCATCGGCCTGATGATGATTGGTTCGCCGACCGAAGAAGGAGGCGGCCCGAAAAATACCAGCTTGGAATGTTTTACAACTTATTGGTAAAGCCTGAAAACACTCAGGCCGTCTGAAAACCTGATTTAATGGTTTTTCAGACGGCCTTTTTATATCTATTATCGAAGCATCAAGCCGGATACATGAACGCTTCAATTTCTTCTAAAGAAATATCCGCCGTCGCGCCATGGCGTGAAGCCACCAATGCACCCAACGCACAAGCAAAAGCAATGGCTTCTTGAGGAGGCGCATTGTTCAGCAGTTTGTAAGTCAAGCCGCCAAGGAAGCTGTCGCCCGAGCCGACAGTATCCACCACTTTGACGCGGAAACCGCAATGACGGTATAACTCGCCGTCCTTATACAAAACCGCGCCATGGCTGCCCAAAGTCACGCAAAGGATTTTGACGCCGGTCAGCTCAACGAGGTAGCTGATATTTTGCTCGATACTGTGATAAGGAGAGCCGTAAGCTGCAGCCAATTCATACAATTCATCATCATTGAGTTTGACCATATCGGACTGTTTCATGGTCTCCAACAAGCGGTCAATATCGTAATGGGACTTACGCAGATTAACGTCAAAAATTTTGAATTTGGCGTCTTTCAGCAAAACAGCCAAGCTTTTACGTGAAACTTCATCACGGGTAGCCAAGCTGCCAAAAACGAAAGCATCGGATTCTGCCACACGTTTGATTGCCGCATCATCAACCGCAATCCTGTCCCACGCGCAAGGGTAAACAATCTCATAAGACGCACTGCCATACTTGTCCAAGTGTACTTTCACCAAGCTGGTCGCACATTCATGGCAAACCTGCAAATAATCAGTATTGACGTTTTTATTTTGAATCTGGCGTAGCAATTCTTCGCCATCGGCATCATCGCCACGACGGCTGATGATGGCAGTATCGATACCCAAAGACTGCAAATGAACGGTAACATTCAGGGGTGCACCACCCAATACCTTTCCGTTTGGAAAATCGTCCCACAGCACTTCTCCGAAACTGGTTACTTTCATTCTTGGCCTTCCTTTTTTGAGGTTGATTGGCAGGGTCTGCACACCCGACAGATTTTTTGCAAATCATGTACTTGTAGTAAAACTCCAGCATCGGGGGCAAAGTATTATGTTTTAAAATATTGGGACTGACAAGCAATTAAAGGGATATCAGACAATAAACTTGATTCATCACAAAATTATATTGTTCCTATTTTTTTCTATTTCTTTCACATTTATCCCCTCCTATTTCATTAAAACAAAATATTCTGAAATTTAAATACAAAAGGTCGTCTGAAAACTGATTCAATCAATTTTCAGACGGCCTTTATTGAAGTATTGCAGCGATTAAACTACAACTTCTTCTTTTTTCTTCACTTCTTTGGCAATGTTCTCACGACTCAAGCCAAACATCAGCAAAAGCGGGCTGGCAACCAATACGGAAGAGTAAATACCGAACACAATACCGATGGTCAGCGCCATAGAGAAACCGTGCAAGGCTGCACCGCCGAACACCAGCATAGAAACAACCATTGCCTCGGTCGAACCGTGGGTAATGATGGTACGGCTCATGGTTGCGGTAATCGCGTTGTCGATGACTTCCGGCACAGTGTGACCGCGCATATGCGGCTTACGGAAGTTTTCACGAATACGGTCAAACACAACCACAGATTCGTTCACGGAATAACCCAAAACTGCCAAAATACCTGCCAAGACAGTCAGAGAGAATTCCCATTGGAAGAAGGCGAAACAGCCGAGAATAATCACGATATCGTGCATATTCGCAATAATCGCAGATACTGCAAAACGCCACTCAAAACGCATGGACAAGTAAATAATGATGCCTGCCACCACGAAGCCCAATGCCATCAAACCATTGGTAACCAATTCTTCACCAACCTGAGGGCCGATGAATTCGACTTGGCGCAAGGTAACGTCAGGATTGTCTTTTTTCAGCAAATCCATCACTTGGTTGGACAGCTGGGCAGATGTTACGCCTTCTTTGTTCGGCAGGCGGATCATGATGTGTTTGTTCGTACCCAATGCCTGAACCTGTACATCACCCATTTTCAGCGTATCGAGGCGTTCGCGCGTTTTATTCACATCCACACCCTGCTGATATTGGACTTCCATCACCGTACCGCCGGTAAATTCGACGGAGAAATTGAGGCCTTTAGTCACCAAAAAGAACACGGCGGCGATAAACGTAACCAACGAAATAAAGGTCGTCAGTTTGCCGTAGCTCATAAACGGAATATCGCGTTTAATTTTAAATAATTCCATGTTTTACTCCTTGCCTTCTGCCATTTCAGCTTTCGGCTTCCATACCGCACCAATGGAAATATTCCGCAATTTGCGACGGCGGCCGTACCACAGGTTAACCAAAGCACGGAACACGACCACAGACGAATACATCGAGGTCAGAATACCGATACAGTGTACAACGGCAAAACCGCGTACAGGGCCAGAACCGAATACCAACAAAGCAATACCGGCAATCAGAGAGGTCAAGTTAGAGTCGACAATGGTTGCCCAAGCATGTTGGAAACCGAGGTTGATGGCCTGTTGAGGTGGTATACCTGCGCGTAATTCTTCACGGATACGTTCGTTAATCAATACGTTGGAGTCAATCGCCATACCCAATGTCAATGCCAACGCAGCAATACCCGGCAGGGTCAGCGTTGCCTGCATGGCAGACAAAATACCCACCAAGAACAAAATATTGGTACTCAAAGCGATGGTAGAGAAGAAACCCATCAGGCGGTAGTAAACCACCATAAATGCGGCAACGGCGGCAAAGCCCCACAAGGTGGAATTGAAACCTTTTTCAATGTTTTCCTTACCCAAAGACGGGCCGATAGTACGTTCTTCGATAATCTGCATAGGCGCAGCCAGCGAACCGGCACGCAGCAACAATGAAGTATCGTTGGCTTCGGCAGTTGTCATGCTGCCGGAAATTTCCACACGGCCACCGGTAATGGCGGAGCGGATGACAGGCGCGGTCACGACTTCGGATTTACCTTGGTCGATCAACACCATAGCCATACGTTTACCCACATTGGCCGAAGTCAATTCGCCAAAAATGCTGCCACCTGCGCTGTCCAAGCTCAGGCTCACGGCAGGCGCACCCATTTGGTCAAAGCTAGGTTGCGCGTCGTTGATGTTGTCGCCGGTCAGTTCAACTTGTTTGTTGACCAAAATAGTTTCCGGATGATCGCCACCGCTTGACAGCAACTCATAACCAGTCGGTACATTACCGTTTAAGGCTTCTTGCAGTTTAATCGGATCGTCTTCCACCATGCGCACTTCCAAAGTCGCGGTACGACCGATAATGTCTTTTGCTTTGGCAGTATCTTGCACACCCGGCAGCTGTACGACAATGCGATCAATACCGGATTGCTGGATAACCGGCTCTGCCACACCCAATTCATTCACACGATTGTGCAAAGTGTTGATGTTTTGTTTTACCGCATCAGTGCGTACTTTATTGATCGCCTCTTCAGACAGAGTCAGCAGGATATTGTTACCGTCTGCAAGCAAAGTGGCTTCAGGGAACATTTTTTGCAACTGAGGCAAGGCCTTTTGTACATCGGCAGCATCTTGCAGAGGCACGGTCAGACCGTTTTCAGTCTGATGCACTGTACCGGTACGGATTTTTTCGCGGCGCAATTCGCGACGGATATCGCCGGCGTAACGTTCAAACGTTTTCTGCATCGCGGCTTTCATGTCCACCTGCATGGTGAAATGCACACCGCCGCGCAAGTCCAGACCCAAGAACATCGGATTGGCTTTAATTTTCGCCATCCACTCAGGACTGTCCGCCAAAAGGTTGAGCGCGGTAATATAGCCTTCGCCCAAAGTGCTTTCGATGACATCACGCGCTTTCAGTTGCGTTTCAGTATCTTTAAAACGCACTTTCAGCGAATTATCGACAATGAACATACCGTCCGTCTGAATACCTGCGCTTTGCAACGCAGAAGACACTTTAGACTGGGTTTGCTCATTGATAACGATGGCTTGTCGGTTGGTCGATACCTGTACAGCAGGCGTTTCACCGAAAAGGTTGGGCAGCGAATATACAGCCGCAACCACAATCGTGAACGCAATCAGCAGGTATTTCCATAAAGGATAACGGTTCATGGTAAACCTTTGCTTTATTTATAAAGGCAAACAGCCGCACTCGGAAAATGAGGCGGCTTTTCGCAAAAAAACGGATTATTCGGCTTTCGCGGCAATCGCGTTGCGCTCAACTTCCACTTCGATTTTTGTACCTTGACCGATGTCCACGGTAAAAAACTGTTCGCCGACTTTGGTAATACGACCTCTGAAACCTGCTGCCAAAACAACCTTATCACCGACTTTCAAAGTGGCAAGCACGGCTTGGTGTTCCTTGAATTTCTTGTTTTGAGGGCGTATGAGCAAGAAGTAAGCAAAAACTATAATCAGTACGAAAGGGACCAATTGAAACACTGCTTGATTCATAATATATCCGTTCTTTTGAGTTTTAAGATAAAGTAAAAAACTGCATACAGCCCAAAACGCAGTTGGTGGGACTGTAAAATTGAGCTATTCTAAAGGCCGTCTGAAAAATTTCCAAGCATTTCCGTATTTATTAACCATATTTAGCAGTCCGTGCGACTCGTTCGATACACACTTTCCATGCTTAAAAAAATCATTTGGCGCGTGCGTACCCTGCTGCGTCGACTACTTGGCAAAAATGCCCGCACCGTATGGATTTCCCATCCGATATTTCTGCAGCACCAGCCGGGCACCAACCACCCCGACAAGCCAGAACGCATCAGCGCCATTCAAGCCGCCTTAAAAAAGGAAGGCATTTGGCGTCATCTGCAAACCGCTGAAGCACCCGAAATCAAAGATGCGCAACTGGCATTGGTTCACTCGCGCAATTATCTGCACGAATTGGAGGCCGCCCAGCCGCTCCCCGGCAAAATCCACCGCATCGATGACGATACGGTCATCTGCCACGACTCCCTTAAAGCCGCCCGTTTTGCAGCCGGAGCCGTTGTCAAGGCAGTCGATATGGTGATGAATAAAAAAGCCTGGCATGCTTTTTGCGCCATCCGCCCACCCGGCCACCATGCCCACAGCAACAGCGCCAGCGGATTCTGCCTCGTCAACAACACCGCCGCCGGCGTGATGCACGCCATTGCCCAGTACCGCCTGCAACGCATCGCCGTCATCGATTTCGACGCCCACTTCGGCGACGGTACGGCGGAGATTCTCCAAGATGATCCGCGCGTGATGTTTTTCAACCTGTTTGAAACCGACATCTTCCCCTTCCCTGAGGCGGAACAATACGCCGGCAGCAAAAATATGCTGCATACACCCCTCAAACCGGGCACAGGCAGCCGTATCTTCCGCACGACCATCCGTGAACAATGGCTGCCCAAGCTCACGGCTTTCCGTCCCGAGTTGGTGTTGCTTTCAGCCGGTTTTGACGGGCACAAACAAGACGAAACAGGCCGTCTGAACCTGCATGAAGCTGATTTTGCCTGGCTGACGCACAAAATCGTCCAAGCAACGGCAAGCTGTCAAGGACGTGTCGTTTCCGTACTGGAGGGCGGATATACCTTGGAATCCATGTCTAAATCCGCCGCCGCCCACATCCGCGTATTGGCGGGCTTAAGCAAGGCCGACTACGTCATCGCCTACCAAAAGCATCTGAAGCGCGGCAAAAGTAACAATCCTACACCATAACGCATTCAAACTATTGCCCCAGGCCGTCTGAAAACAGATTATCCATTTCAGACGGCCTTTTTTTTCATTTACAAACTTTAATTTGAGCAAAGACAAACCATTTCCATATTGTCAGTAGTAAAATAACAAACATAAAACATATCAATAAAAACATTTCACACGCCACACCGCTTCCCTTTCCCTAATTGACCGTCTTTTTCAGACGGCCTCCACTTAAAAAAAGGAGCGTTACAATGAAAGCAGCACGTTTTTACAACAAAGGCGACATCCGCATCGAAGACATTCCAGAGCCAACCGTAGCTCCGGGTACTGTCGGCATTAATGTTGCGTGGTGCGGTATCTGCGGTACCGACCTGCACGAATTCATGGAAGGCCCGATTTTCATTCCGCCTTGCGGCCATCCACACCCAATCTCCGGCGAGTCAGCACCAGTCACCATGGGTCACGAGTTCTCCGGCGTGGTTTATGCCGTAGGCGAAGGCGTGGACGACATCAAAGTCGGCCAACACGTTGTTGTCGAACCCTACATCATCCGCGACGACGTACCGACCGGCGAAGGCAGCAACTACCACCTCTCCAAAGACATGAACTTCATCGGCTTGGGCGGCTGCGGTGGCGGCTTGTCTGAGAAAATCGCCGTCAAACGCCGTTGGGTACACCCTATTTCCGACAAAATCCCATTGGACCAAGCTGCTTTGATTGAGCCTCTGTCTGTCGGCCACCATGCTTATGTACGCAGTGGTGCAAAAGAAGGCGACGTCGCATTGGTTGGCGGCGCAGGCCCAATCGGTTTGCTGTTGGCTGCCGTATTGAAAGCCAAAGGCATCAAAGTCATCATCACTGAATTGAGCAAAGCGCGTAAAGACAAAGCACGCGAAGCCGGTGTGGCCGACTACATCCTCGACCCGTCTGAAGTCGATGTCGTCGAAGAAGTGAAAAAACTGACCAACGGCGAAGGCGTGGACGTCGCATTCGAATGCACCAGCGTCAACAAAGTGCTGGACACCATGGTCGAAGCATGCCGTCCGACTGCGAAAGTCGTCATCGTATCCATTTGGAGCCACCCCGCTACCATCAACGTCCACAGCGTTGTGATGAAAGAGCTGGACGTGCGCGGCACCATCGCCTACTGCAACGACCACGCCGAAACCATCAAATTGGTTGAAGAAGGCAAAATCAACCTTGAGCCTTTCATCACCCAACGCATCAAACTGGACGAATTGATTTCCGAAGGCTTCGAGCGCTTGATCCACAACAACGAATCCGCAGTAAAAATCATTGTCAATCCTAATCTTTAATCCTAAGGCTTAAAGAATAAACAGGCCGTCTGAAACTTTTCAGACGGCCTGTGTACTTGATAAATTCCCGAATGGCCCAATTCTATGCCGACCATTCACTTATCAAGAGTAAAACTCCATGAATCCAAAATACGCCCCACTCTTTCAAACATATACCCTCAATAACGGCGTAACCATCAAAAACCGCCTTGTCGTCGCCCCCATGACCCATTTCGGCTCACAAGCCGACGGTTTGATCAGCGACCAAGAGCGTACCTTCCTCAGCAACCGCGCAGGCGATATGGGCATGTTTATCACTGCCGCCACTTTGGTTCAAAAAGACGGCAAAGCCTTTCACGGCCAACCTGAAGCCACAGGCGAGCACTGCCTCGACAGCCTGAAAGAAACCGCACAAATCCTGCAACAGCAAGGCGCAAAAGCGATTTTGCAAATCCATCACGGCGGTTCCAAAGCCATTGATGACCTTTTGGACGGTCTCGACAAAATCAGCGCTTCCGCCAGCGAAGCCGAACACGCACGCGAAGCAACCGCAGAAGAAGTCGAAGCACTCATCGCCTCTTATGCGCAAGCCGCCGATTTGGCGCTTCGTGCCGGTTTTGACGGCGTGGAAATCCACGGTGCCAATACCTATCTGATCCAACAGTTTTACTCTGCCCAAAGCAACCGCCGCAACGACCAATGGGGCGGCAGCTTGGAAAACAGAATGCGCTTCTCTCTGGCCGTTATCGATGCCGTGGTTGCCGTCCGTGAAAAACACCAGCGCAACGACTTCATTATCGGCTACCGCTTCTCTCCCGAAGAACCGGGCGATGACGGCTTAACCATGACTGAAACCGGCGCACTGATTGACGCATTGGTACAAAAACCGCTGCAATATCTGCACGTTTCCCTGTGGGAATTTGATAAAAAAATCCGTCGCGGCGGCGATACCGCCCAAACCCGTATGCAGTTCATCCACGAACGCATCAACGGCAAACTGCCGCTTATCGGCGTGGGCAACCTGTTTACCGCCGACCAAATTTTGGCCGCCTATGAAACCGGCTGGGCAGAATTTATCGCCTTGGGCAAAACCGTGATGATTAATCCGCACATCGCCACGCAAATCCGTGAAGGCCGCGAAGATGAAATCGAAACGCAACTTGACCCGACGCGCGCCGACCATTACGGTCTCCCCGACACCTTGTGGGGATTTTCCTCCAGCGGTACGCAATCATGGCTGCCGCCGGTAAAAGGCGCGGAATGGAAGCCGATGGATATTTAATCATCGATTCATAAACAAAGGCCGAGACCTTTGCAAAATTCCCCAAAATC
>NZ_KV799931.1:0-2572 GCF_001810105.1 Neisseria sp. HMSC068C04 | reverse complement strand
TAATTGACATGCCAATATATCATCTTTTCCTTTTGATTTGAAATTTAAATGACGCCCAATTCTTGCAAGCCGCGCAATACGCCGTCTTCATCGACACTTGGGCAGACGAATTGTGCGGCCGCTTTGGCAGCTTCTTCGCCATTGCCCATGGCAACGCCAAAGCCGACGGTTGACAGCATTTCCAAGTCGTTGAAGCTGTCGCCGAATGCCATTACTTTACTCATATCAATGCCCAGTTTTTCCACTGCGTGGGCGATGCCGCGTGCTTTTGAACCTTCTTTGCGCAGTAGGTCCACAGCATATTCATGCCAGCGGACGGTTTTGAAGCCGTGTTGCCGGGTCAGCGGTTGCAGGATTTTTTCTTCTTCCTTATCCACAAAGACCAACATTTGATAAACAGGCTGTTTGCGGAAATATTCTTTGTCAGTCAGGAAGTTGGGCAGAATATGCGATAAGCCTTCGACAACGCGCGGAGAGTTGGAGGAGACGGCAATTTCTTGGTTGTTGACGAATGCGTAGTCTATTTTGTGTTGTTCAAGCAGGTTGATGGCAGTTTCTATGTCGGCAATGTCCAACGGGTAGCTTTGCAGGGGTTTGCCGCGAAAGGAAATATATTGGCCGTTGATGGTGACGAGCATGTCGATACCGCATTCTTGAATCAAGGCTTTGACTTTGGCGGGCATGGCGGCTTCCGGACGGCCGGTGGCAATGGCAGTCAAAATGCTTTTGGCTTTTAATGCGCGCATGGCTTGGGCAACAGAGGGACGCAGGGTATCCGTGTATTTGCGGTAGAGGGTGTCGTCAATGTCAAAGAAGATGATTTCAGGGTTGTTCATGGTTTACTCGTTGGGCTGGGTATACACAGCTTTCATTGAAAATTGTGTGAACAGCTTGTGTATAAATTGGTTTAGTATTTGATTACTATTATAAAAATAAGTTCTGATTAAATTTTAGGCAGATTTTTATTTTGAGAATAAAGCGGAAAGTTATTCACAATAGGCCGTCTGAAAATTTGGTTTTCAGACGGCCTTGTTTTAAGCAATCAAACGGATATTTTCTTTGTCTTGCCTGAATTTGTTTTTAATCACGAGAGGCAGACTGCTGTCGAAATACCAGCTGCCGTCAGGCAATGCCAACGCGCCGCCGGCGCAGAGCAGGGTAATGCTGTTTCCGGTCAGGGGATCGGTTTCGGTAATTTCAATTTCGTGCGCTTTGCCCCAATCGGTTACGGGGAGTAGGGCGGCAAGCTCGGTAATGCGTTGGTTTTGATGTTTGATGCCGTTTGGTTGGCGGCAGTTGCCATTGCATTTGCCGACGGACTCGACTGGGCAGGGTTCTCCCTTTGCGTAGCTGGTCGGCAAAATGTTGAGCGAATCTGGGCAGAGTCTGTGTTCTTGCGACCATTGCGTTAAAGCGCGTTTGGCTGCTTTTTTGTGGGCAAACAAACCGTAAGGACGCCAATTTCTGGTGCCGCTGTTTAACAAGACGATGCGTGCTTGAAGGCTGCCGTGTTCGTCAGCGATAAAGCGGACGGTGGAAAACGATGTGGACTTTTCAGACGGCATCAGTTGGTATTCCTGCATGGTCTGGGCTTTGAGCCATAATGTATGAAGCTGTCCGACTGCCGGAATAAAACGGATGGAGGCTGCAGCTTTGATGTGCGGCGGCAGTTTTTTGCTGTGCAGCAGGGTGGCGGTTTCACTGTATGCGCGTTCGTGTGCTTCAATGGCTTGGGCTTTGCCGAAATGGTCAAGCCAAACCAATACGCCGTAACTGTCGGGCAGGGCATAGAGCTGTTGGGCAAGCGAATCAGGCAACCAAGTGGGCAACATTTTCGGATTCATCAATACACGGACGTGTTCGTCCCATTGTTGATGATTTTTTTCTGCCAGACTTAATTCGAGATAATCACACAATGCGGCAACATCGGTCATGGCGCGGTGGCGGTTGGCCGTCTGAATGCCGGTGCGTTCGATAATACTGTCGAGGCTGTGTTTGTAAAACTCAGGATAGAGACGGCGCGACAGTTGAACCGTACAGAGCGAAGGTGCGGCAAAGTCAGTATGGATACGGGCAAACTCGTGGCGCAGGAAGGTGTAGTCAAAGCGGCTGTTGTGGGCAACAACCACTGCACCTTGCAATAGCGGCAACAAATCGGCTGCAATATCGGCAAAGACAGGCGCGTTTTTCACAGTTTCATCATGAATTCCGGTCAGTCTGGCAACAAATTCGGGAATGCTGCGGCAAGGATTGACCAATTGCTCGTAATGTGTGGCGCGTCCTTGCTCAAAACGAACAAGGGCGACTTCCGTTATCCTGTCTTGATAGAAATTTCCACCGGTCGTCTCCAAATCCACCACGACCACAGGCCGTCCCAAACGGGAAAATGCTTCGGATAAGAGCGGCCAGCGTGCGAAATCTGACATTTTATTCTCTGTAAATTCAATAGCAAATGCGCATTTTACACGCTGTCTGCAAGTTTTCCAAATAAAACGCTTGACAGTAAATAGCCCTCTCTTTATAATCCAAATCTTTCTTGATGCACCCGTAGCTCAGTTGGATAGAGTATCTG
>NZ_KV799930.1:0-23126 GCF_001810105.1 Neisseria sp. HMSC068C04 | reverse complement strand
GCTGTCGGGGAAAAAGGAATTTTGCAAAGGTCTCTTGTTGTTAAAGTCTCCGATTATTTCAATAAGTAATTTGTCCAAGACTTTGTTCAGGGATTGCTTCGGTGTTATTTTTTATAACCCACCTGCCGACAGATGGTTTATAGCCTGGCTTTACCATATAGGTTTTCTACGCAACGGCTCGTCATGGTCTCCTTTGACCAGTTCCCAAATGGTCAGACCCATTTGGGGGCCGAGAAGTGCTTTTTGCGTTCTCTCACCCTCTCCTTCGGGGAAGATTTCGCCTTTATTGAAATGGCGGGTTTCGCCGTTAAAGCTGGTAATTTTCCATATGCCCGAAATCGGGACAGGCTCTTCCTCGACACCGATGATTTCTTGCGGTGCTTGGGTGTAGATCTTCTTGCCGTCTTTTTCTTCCACTTCCCAGCCGTCCCATCTTCTCGACCAATAATACATCTGTTCTCGGGTAATGCCACCCATATTCTCACGGGGGTATTTTTCACGTATCGGTTCTAAAGCGCGGTTTAGCGCAATGTAGTCCAAGGGTAAATCTTCGTGGATATCTCCGGTTTCAGGCAAGTTGCCAATTTTGAAAACTTTGATACCTGCTATATCACGCATCTTAATATCGGGATGATTCGCTAAAACAGGCTCTATCCTGCCTGCCGGCAGCTGTCCGTAAAGTTCTCTGCCGATTAATGTGTACCAACTGATACTGCGTATGTTGTATCTATAAAACGTTGACAGATAATCAGTCGTAACCGGAATCAGACCGAAATTCTCGCGACACACCCCGTATTCGTACGGTGCACCGTCGTAATAGTTATGCGGTGGAATTGCTGCCAGACCGATATAGCCGTGGAACACATCCAGCTTCTCTGCAATCTTGTCGACAAACTCATCCAGTTTTGCCAAATCTTTGGGGGAAGACAAAATTTCCAGTGGCAGGTTAAAAAGTAGGGTGCCTAGCGGCATATGGGCTTCATTAACCAAACCTGCGGCAATAGAGGTAATGTCGAAATAATAGGATGCGCTGGTATCTGCATGCTCACTTTGCATTCCCCACATCACCTCTGGCGGATTTTCCTCCCGATTGTCCAACCACCGGTAGATTGTATCCCGTTCTTTCAGATATGATTTTTCGGTCAGTTTGACTTTTTTAATATCCCTATGGCCTCTTTCGTGCCAAGCTATTGTCAGCTTGTCTTTCGCCCATTCGTAATAGAAATCCATCAGAGCGGTTAAGGCATCGGCGACATCATCACGGGTATTAAAATAGATTGCGCCACGTATGCCCAGTTTCAACAGGGTAAAGCCATGTTCGTTGTTGCGTTTGGTGCGGTCGGCGGTATAGTGGATGGCGATGAGTTTCTTTTCGGTATCATTCATGGATTTTCCTTGCTTAATTAAAATGAAGATTTGTATCCGGCGGCGCAACTGTTGCGGGCTTCTTCTTTGCTGGTAATAATTTCCCCATTACAACCTACTATGGTTACATGAGGACTGGCATCATACTCTTCTTTACTTGCATCTCTGATATATGCAACTTGATCAATGGTATAAGTATTTCCTTCCACAACAGGTATTCCTTCTTTGAAATGAAATAAGGTATAGCCCAAGTCAAATTGATGAAGGATTTCTATTTTCTTCTCAACAGCCTCTTCTATTTCTTCATCAGTAAAATCAATAGTCTCAGCATTTGCACTGCTCCATAGGCCTAATCCAGCTGCCACAACGGAGCCGCTTCTCACAATATTTAATCCTAGTTGTGGTGCGCGGGCAGCCATCGCTAAAAGCGACAGAACGGCAGGAAGCATTTCTACAATGACAGGTAAATTCTGCATTCATATTGGCATCTCCATCATACTTTTTCTTCATTTCATTGGCGTAATCATCAAGCTGCTTCAAAAGGATTTGATGTGTGATGAAATATCTCAAATATAACGACTATAGCTGTCAAATAAGGCAATCACCATTGCTAAAGAGGCCGTCTGAAAGTTTCAGACGGCCTTGATAAATGCCGTTTTTTTTAACTTAGCTTACGCTTGAGACTGAATAATTAAAACTCTGAAGCCACCAGTACACTGCCTCCGTCGTCCCGCTTGACCAAACGCCAAACACAATAACCTTTCCCAATTTCCGTTGTGCCGTTTAGAAGGTGCTTGTAATACTCTCCCCTTTCGGGTAAAACTTCACCTTCTTCAAAATGTCGTTCTATCGCATTCTCAAGATCGTCCGGTACCCACATCCCGGCATAAGGTGCTTCCAAAGGTCTCTCACGGTAAACAGGCATCAGTTCCTGCTTCGTCCCTTTAGGATCAAAAATCCCGTTTTCAAAATTGGCATTATCCCAACGATGCAGCCAGTAATAGCCCTGGGAAGCTGAGTAGCGGTTTTTGCCGTTGCCGAAAGCAGTATGTAATGAGTCGTTCAGCTTTTGCGTCAGTATCGGCCGCATCAGGTTGTTCACGACCAGGTAATTAATAGGCAACGGTTTGGTTTTATCTCCCAAGTCGGGAAACTTCCCTGCTTTGAATACCATGGTGCCGTTATAGGTCTTCAGCGTAATGTCCGAATAATGGTTTAAAACGTTTTGGATTTCCATACGGTTCAGTTTATCTTGGAACGCCTTGCCGACAAGGGTATACCAGCTGACGGACTTAATGCCCTCGTACCAGAGAGAGTCATCATGTCCACCTGAGTCGGGTGTTACCCCCCAATAGCGTTTGGTCACGGAATATTCGTAAAACTGGTATTTGTGGTAGGCGTAGGGCAGGACGATGCTCAGTCCGGCATAACCGTGGAAAATATCAAAGTGCTTGCACAGATACTCTATCCAGCTTTCGTACTCGCGACGTTTTTCCGAGGAGGACAAAAAAGACAGTGGAAAGGTAATCCTGAGATAGGACAGGTCATCAACTCCGCCTAAGGGGTGAGCGGATAGGGTTTTGATTTCATATTCCGCCGCCCTTTTGGAAGGACCGGAGTTCAGCACGCCCTGCAAGCTTTCCCCCTGTTCGGCATTTTGAATCATTTTATCGATTTTTTTTTTGAAATGCGTTCGGATTGATACGGGCAAAACGGCGCATCCCGTCCCAAAAGTGTGTTTTCAAATACCCATGGTACTTTGAATAAAAGCGTTCGAAAACTTCCAGCGTCTTGCGTTGTCCCGCTACCGAACCGCCGCCCGTGTAGTAGATCAATATGGTCAACCCCAGACGGGCGTTGATATTGTAGTCTTCGTCATACATCAGGATTTCATCGGCTTCCCGTTGCAGGGATTCATAAAGTTTTTTTGTCATGTTGCCCCTATTCTGGCGTTTCTTACATTTAAGGCCGTCTGATAGTATCCCTTCCAGATTTCAGACGGCCTGTTCTTGATTTACTCTTTACGCGGTGGCCAATAGACCTCTTCTTTTTTGACGATACCGCGTTTAAGGATATCCGCAGCTAAGGCAGCGGTATCGGGCGGATTTTGGTAGAACGCCGCGTCTTCCTTACTCATTGCAGAGTAGATGCCTTTCCAATGGGTTTTGGCGGGAGGCAGTGGCAGAACCTCGTCCAGACGCGGGAAGGTATAGAAGATATTGCCGCTGGTAGTGTCCGTGCCTTGAAGTGCTACATATAGTTCATGATAGGCTGCTATTCGAACGGGGTCGGCAGGGATAGCGGAAAATTCCTGCATAAAACCTTTTGACTCCCCAAAAATGTCTGTCAATATTAAAGCTGATATTCCCCCTTTTTCGCCTCCATACCGTACGGCATTGTGCATCAGTGACAGTGCCTCATCTAATTTGCCGTTCATTGCCTTCAACATCCCCAATTCATACATTGCCGCTGAAAATTTCTGCTTGGCGGCACAATCAAGCAACACTTGAGTGGTTTTTAAATCTTTGAGCTTTATATCGTAAATCCGTGCCAATTCATACTGCGCCAACGGGACGCCTAATTCCACTGCCTTTTGCAGGTAGGCTAGGCCGAGTTTCGGGTCGTAATAACCTGCATGACCGTCATACAAGGAGTCAAACAGCCAGTAGTATGCTATTGCCCAATCCTTCTCCAAGCCGTAATGCAACCATTTGCGGGCGCGGTCGGGACGTTGGTCAAACAAATCCCCCATCGCTCCTTGGGTGCCGGTGTAGAGCAGGTAGAGATTGTTGATGGCACGGTAATGTCCGCGACTTGCCGCCGCTTCGTACAGAATCACCATATCCTGCAACTCTTGTGCGGTTCTGCGCCAACTTTGGGCATGGAGTAAGGTTGCTGCCCGATACCATTGCTCGGCTTCGGCATCAGTGTCGGACGGCGGCGTCCAAGTGGCGCAGGTGTATTGGGTACGGTTGGGATCGAATGCCTTGGGTGCAGGATGGGTTTGGGTGTAATCGCGGTCAGATTGGGACGGTGAAGCTGAACCGCAGGAAACCAGCAGGGGGATAAGTACGGAGATAAAAATAAATTTTTTCATGGTATCGATTCGTTTGTTTTAAGGCCGTCTGAACATAGGACTTCAATAAAGTTATGCTGTCAGGGGCTGGTTACTGTGAGGAGCTTTGCCTGAATACAGAAACCTGTGCCGGATAATATTTTATATAACACAAGCTTCCCCTTATTCCTTTGTTCACCCTTCCCGCTTTTTTGCAACGAGGACTGTCTCGTGGGCGTTCTATCAGTGGAGAGACAGAAAGGATTAAAGGTAGCCAGGTTTACCCAACTCTTTCTGTGCATATTACTCAACTGCATGGCGCTTGCCGATTTTCTTTTTCCGTTTCGGGTCGTCATCTTGCGGCCATCCATAAGGATACTCTGGGTAATCAGGCGTTTTAGCTGTCACAAAAGTTTTGATTGAATCATTAGGAAAGAAGTGTATTGCCAAATAAAATAAATCTTTATCCTCATATTTTGGAAGTTTGACAAATGCCCGTTTCGGATTTGTATAGGTTTCGTTATTACCCGCCCATTGGAAAAAAATAGTGTAATTGGGGTCCCATTTATCGGGTACACGCCATGCACTACCTGAAGCAGTATTGTATGTAGCCACCTCGTATCCGCCTCCTCCATACCCCAACTCCCACCCTTTCCAGTCTTTTTTAGTGGCATCGGTCATATTGAAATTGATGGCCTTGGAGGTATGGTTATATATTTCTACGGGGAGCACAACGGTATTAGGATGGCTGCTGCATGCTGCCAACAGGCACGTCAGCAATAAGATTGTTCTGTTCATATTAACTGTAGGTATTTAAAAGTTTTTTTATCAAAATCGTTTTTATAATGTGGGCAATATTGCATCTCAGGACTTCAAAGCTTCCTTCTTATGAAGTATGACAATGAATTTGATATGGTATCTGTGATCGTGCCGATGGTAAAGGGAAAGGGATGAATGGGATGAAGGCCGTCTGAAAGGCAGTATGTTGAGGAATTGAAATCTTTACCCTGCCCTATTCCATTACGCCCATAATGAGTGATAAAGTGACGACAGTTATAGTAGGAAGATTTTAGAAGTACGATATAAAGGATATTGCCTGTATACCCAAGAATAAAGTACCATAATAGCTACTCTCAAGGAGTATCATTAACTCTCAGTTAACAATCAGGAACAAAAAGCGAATTTAATGTAGGAATAGAGAAAACATCCTTAATTTATATTATGTTAAATTCATAAGCCTAATATTTTTAATTTGCTAGTTCCTGTTTCTCTTAATTCTACAATTACTTACAGAATTCAAAAATAAAAAGGCCGTCTGAAATTTTCAGACAGCCTTTTATTTATATCTCCCAGCCTTTTCTCAGCAAATCCTTTATTGTTTGCAATTACCTACTCCAACTTTAACAATGGAAAGTGGGCAATCTACTCAATCCGTTTATGCCGCACCAACGCTATACGTTTCACCCTTGCTGTCCGCTTGGCCGACAATAGCAGCAACGGCAGCAGCCAAGCCGTTGCGCGTCATGTATTTTTGTGGAATTTCTTGGGCATTTTGTGTCAAGGTATAGGCATTATCTTCGCCATCGGCAAGGCCGCAGGGGCGCAAGATGGTCCAATTCAAACCGCTTTGTTTGAGATAAATTTCGGCCTCCGTTTTGGCACGGACGGCTTCACCGAGTGCCTGTTTGAACGGCTCGCTCATCATGTCCCATTGTTCACCGCAGCCCATGCTGGAAATCAGTACAAAGCGGGCTTGCGGATTGGCGGCTTTCGTAGCGGCAATGATGTTGATATTGCCCAGCGCATCGCTGCGGATGCCCTCTTCGTTTTTGCCGCCGACAAAACTGATCACGGTATCGGGACGATATTGTGCCAACGCTTTATCGAGCGCGTCGGCATCAAGCGCATCGGCGACGACGGTTTGGATATTGTGTTCGGCAAAAAAGCTGTCTTCAGACGGCCTTCTCAATACGGCGACGGTATCGGCTGAGTCAGTCAATGTGCGGATATAGGCGCGGCCGGACGGGCCGTTGGCTCCGAAGATGAGTTGCATGTTTGGGGTTCCTTTGTATGGTAGATGTTTGTTGTTAGAAAATCCGCTCCTCTGTGCAACAAGGAACGGATTATCAGGCCGTCTGAAACCGTTTAAACGGCATCAAACAGTTTGCGCATGGCTTCGATTTGGTGTTGTTTCAACTCGCCTGCTTCATCACGGCCGACGAAAATTTTAAACATGGCTCCGCCGTTGCGGTTGATAAAGTTGAGCGAGCAAGTGGCTTTACCCATAAACGGGCGTTCCAAAAGGTAGATGGAGGCGCAGTTTTCGTAATAGATATGACCGTGTACGCCGCCATCGGTTTCGGGATGGTCAAAGTTGTAGAAACCGCGGCCGACTTTGCCGTTAGGCAGTTTGCCGCTGACTTCGACGATGGCATCGGGGGTGTGGGCGATGAAGGTAACGGATTCATCCCATGCGGCAACGGCTTGGAGGATTTCGACTATGCGGCTGCCTTCGGTTTGGCGCACGTTCTCTTCTGGCAGACAGCGGATAACGTCTTCAAAACTGCATTGGTTTTGCGCTGCCAGCATTTCCAGTACTTGGCCGGGATTTTTTTCCAATGATTGACGCAACATGGTTTGTTGTTCGGCTGAAAGTTTTTGCATGGTTTGATCCTTTTCTTGAGTCGGAAGAGTGAGCATGAGTTTGCGGATAAGGGTGGGCGACCAATAACGGCCGCTGGTATTCAAACGGATAATGCCGTCTGAATCGGGTTCTTTAAAAAGCTGCATTTCCTGCCATTGGACAATCAGCTTTTGCGCTGCTTTGTTGCCGTCAAACAATAATGGATTCAGACGGCCTGTTTCAATATCATGCTGGACTTTGCTGAGCAGTGCTTTATTTGGACTATGGCCGCTCATAAATGCGATGTTTTTCTCGCCTTTCGGCGTGGCGAGATAACTCTCCAAATCGCCCTGCACCTGATAGCTGAAACCGCCGAAGTTACCGCCTGCGCCGGAGCCGAACGCCAAACAGGGAATGTCCGATTTGATCAGGGTATTGTAGCGGTTGCGCTCGCCGCGGCCAGGATAGGCGAAGTGGCTGTTGCTGACCTGTTCCCAGGCCTTTTCCAGCAGTGTTTCAACCGTGTAGGCATATTGGTCTGCCTGAATATCGAAACCCGGCGGTGTCGGAAATGCACCTTTTTCAATCATGCGGTTGATGGGCAGCATGGGATAAAGATTGAACGCATACGTATCCAAACCGGACAGCGGCAGCTCGGTGGAGCGGGCAATGTCGTTTTGCCAAACTTCATCGGTTTGATTGGGCAGGCCGAACATTAAATCGGCCACAATCACGGCATCGAGTTCGCACAGTTTTGCCAAATATTCAAACGCCTCGTCGCCGCTGTGTTTGCGACCGAGACGGCGGCGGATGGCGGTATTGAAGGTTTGCACGCCGATGGAAATGCGGTTGGCGCCTGCTTCGATGCAGGCCTGTGCTTTTTCCAAATCGAAATGACTCATACGCCCTTCGATGGTGAACTCGCAGTCTTCGGCAAGCGGCAGATATTGGTAGCAGGCACGAATCAGACGGACGAGGTCTTCCGTAAGCAACGCGGTCGGCGTACCGCCCCCGAAATAAACGGCTCGGATTTTGCCCTTGCCTGTACGGACTTCGGCTTCAGCAGCCATTTCTTCGATAATTTTGTCGGTGTACACGCTGCTTTGGCTGTCCTTCCACGCATTACGGTAGAAGCCGCAAAAAACGCAATGGTTGGCGCAAAATGGAATATGCAGATAAGCAAGCGCGTCCACATCGGTAGCATGGGGAAGCTTTTTCTTCCAAATGTTCTGCCACTGGGGGCGCGGCATTGGGACACCACCCCAAACAGGCATTAATGCCTGACGTTCGGGAAATGCCTTGGGCGCGGATTGTTTCGGAGTCCAAACAAGCTGCTGTACCATGATAATGATTAATAAAAATTATTAATAAGATTTATATATTAAATAACCATCATCATTTCCTTGTCAATATTTTTGCGTAATTAAAAATTAGTATTATTTTAAAATATTGTATTCTATAAATAATAAAATGTATTTCTATTTGATGAAAATCGGCATTTTACTTGTGAAATGCGCAAAATTTGGTTCTTCAAGTCGGGAACATCCTCCCATCTCGTTTCATTTTTGAACGATAAAATAAATTTTCTTTATCGTTTTTCAGACGGCCTTTGGGCGTTCAGCTTCTGAAATAAAACCCTGCTTCATCTTCGCAACGGCGTATCTGCCAACCATAAACCGATTCAAGCAAGTCGGGGCGCATCACTTCGCCCACCTTGCCTGATGCCACTACTTTTCCCTTATTCATCAAAATAATATGTTCCGCATAACGCGCGGCGAGGTTTAAATCGTGCAATACCATCATTGATGAGGCACGGTTTGAATGCCCGACCAAATACTGCATCAGGCGGTGTTGGTGGCGGATATCGAGATGGTTGCACGGTTCGTCCAAAAGCAAGACCGGCGCGTTTTGCAACAGGGCGCGGATGATGTTGGCACGTTGTTGCTCGCCACCTGAAAGCTTGCCGATGCGCTTATCCGCCAACACCATCAAATCAAAATAATCGAGTAACTCGTCCGCCCATTCATGGTTCAGACGGCCTTTTTGTACGAATGACGCCAACGCAATGTATTCGCGTACGGTCATCGGCATGTTGTAACGGCCATGCTGTCCGACCCATGCCACCCTGCCCGCGCGGATTTGCGGCGCAACGGCCTCACCGAAAAGCGTGATTCCCCCCTGCCCTGTTTGCCCGATTAAGGCCCGCAGCAAAGTAGATTTGCCTGCGCCATTCGGGCCGATAATGACGGTCATGCCCGAAGGTATATCCAGTTGATCGATTTCAAGCAGGGTTTTGTCTTGGACGCGGACGGAAAGATTACAGATTTGAAATAAGGTGTGCATGGCAAAAGATATGGGGCAATAAAGTTTCAGACGGCCTGTCTAGGCATCAACGGCTTTTCAAAGGCTTGATAAACAAATACATAAAAAACGGTCCGCCCAATAAGGCAATCACGATACCGACCGGCAGATCGACAGGGTATGTCAGCCAGCGCGCCGCGCCGTCCACCACCATCAAAAACACTGCACCCAACCAAGCCGACAGCGTAATCAGTTTGCGGCGGCTGCCACCGACGGTTTGCGCCAGCACATTGGGGATCATCATGCCGAGAAAACCGATGATGCCCGAAAGCGATACCGCCGCCCCCGTCATCAATGCCGCGCCGATTACGGTTTGCACACGCAAAGCCCCAACTGATACCCCCATACTGGCAGCCGTGTCTTCCCCCGTCATCAAAACGTCCAGCCGCCTGCCTGCGGACAACAAAATCAGAAAACCGGGCAACATGATCGCGATTGCCGCGACAGGCGATGAGAAACCGGCTTCGGCAAGGCTGCCCGACAGCCATGTGGTTGCGCTGCGCAATACCAAATCGTCAGACAAAAACAAAATCATGCTGACCACCGCGCCCGAAAACGCGCTCAATACAAACCCCAACACCAGCAATCCCAAAGTACCGCCGCCGAGCAGTTTGTGCACCGCCAAAATCAGCAGGCACACACCCAATGCACCGAGAAAAGCCGCCGCCGGCACACCCATCGCGCCACCGCCCAAAGCCAATAGCACAATCACGCCCAAGGCCGCCCCGCCCGATGTCCCGATCAAACTCGGATCGGCCAGCGGGTTTTCAAATAAAGCCTGCAATGCCGCACCCGAAGCGGACAAACCGGCTCCAACTAAAAGCGCGGTATAGATGCGCGGTAAACGGATTTGGCGGACGGTTTCATCCATCGCCAACGGCGACTCCCACGCACCAAAACCGATGCCGCAGCACAAATAAACGGCGGCGGCAGTAAGCAGCAGGCAGAGGGTAAGGGTATGCGGTTTCATGACATCATGCGGTTTAAGCGGATTGAGGGACGATTTCAGACGGCATTTTTAAGACAGCCGTTTTACTTCCTCCTCAATAAGAAGGAACAAATCAAGGCCGTCTGAAAACAAAAATCAGGCAGGCTTTTCAAATCAGGCGCGTTTATTTCGCCAAACCGTGTAAACGCTGAATCACTTGTGGCGTATCCAGCCCGTAACGGAACATATCGTTGGCCTTCCACAAATAAATCTTGCCGTTTTTCGCCGCAGGCGAGCCGGCGATTTCGGGGCGTGCGGCAAAGGTTTTGACGTTGCCTATCATGGCAGTGTTGTGGTCGGCAATAATGATGATGTCGGGTTTGGCCGCAATCCATGCCTCACGCGTCATCGGTTTGAGGCCGTCAATGGCGGCTGCGGCATTGATACCGCCGGCGCGGCGGATGATTTCGTCGGCGGCAGTATTCTTACCCGATACGATGCGCCCGTCGTAGCTGAAGAGGTAGCGTTTACCGCTGGAAGGCTGCTGTTTCATATCCGCCTGCCACTTACTGGCCAACTTGTCCGCCTGCGCGCTTTTGCCGATAAGCTGACCGATGTTGCGGATACTTTGCGGATAGGCGGCGATGCTGTCATCGGGCGCAACATTGACGGCTTTAATGCCTGCTTTTTGCAGGTGGGCAAAAATATCAGCAGGCTGCGCCATCCATGACCCGATGGCGATGTCGGGTTTGGCGGCCACAATCGGTTCAACCGTCAGACGGCGATGAATGCCGATACTGGGCTTGTTTTTCAACGCCGGATTTTGAACGGTCTGATCGCGGCCGACGATTTCGTCCAATGCGCCGAGCGCGGCAACAATGTCTGCCGTATCGGGGGTCAACACGACGATGCGTTGTGCGTGTGCAGTGCCGGCCAACGAAATAAGCGCAGAAAGCAGGAGGAGTTTGAATTTCATTGTTTTTTCCTTGTCGCATACTTTCAGACGGCCTGCTCATTTTCTCAGGCCGTCTGAAAACGGTTGAATCACATTAGAACTTAAGTTGTACGGTTGCGGCGAAATTGCGGCCGGTTTCGGTGTACAAGTCCATCACACTGGTACGGCTCATGCCGGCAACGTCTGCGTGCTGCCAGTATTTTTTGTTGCCGACGTTGTAGATGTTTGCGCCGATTTCGAGGTTTTTAAACGGCTTGTACCACGCGCCGACATCCCATACGCCATAACCCGGCGCTTGGAAAACAGTGTCGCTGCTGACGCGGCTGTGTTTTTTCGACCAGCGCAGCTTGGTACCCACACCCCATTTTTCCTGAGTGTAATCCAAACCCAAAACGCCGTTGAGCGGATAAGCGGAATCCAACGGTTTGCCGTCCTGCTGCTCACCGCGCATCCAAGCGATGCTGCCGGAGACTTGCCAGCCCGGCAGGAATTTGTAGGCGGCAGAAGCTTCGGCACCGTAGGTTTTGACGTGATCAAGGTTTTGATATTGGTACTGGATAATCGGGCGTCTGCCAATGGTGGAGGTACCGATTTCAGTGCGGTTGATGAAGTTGCGGTAACGGTTGTAGAACGCGGTGACTTGCGCGCGGGCACGGTCGTTTTTGAACTTCATCCCCAATTCAAAGCTGTTGGAGCGTTCGGATTTGAGGTTGGCATTGGGAATGACGGCATAGCCGTAGGTTGTATTGGCAAATGCCATGGTCGCGCTGTCAAACGGCGGCGTGCGGAAGCCTTGGGAATAAGTGGCAAAACCAGTGAACTGCTCACCCATCGGCACGCTCAGGCGCAGGCTGGGCGTAAACGCGGAATCACTGAAGCGCGTCGCCGTTCCGCCGGGATTGGCATTGAGATAGGCTTGGTCGGTCGACGTGTTCAGCTTGTCTTTTTCGTAACGCAAGGCCGGAGTCAGGACGATACCGTTGCCGAAGGTCAGGCTGTCTTGTGCGTAAACGCTGAACGTTTTGCGCTTGCTGTCGGGGAAGGTTTTATTCGGATAGGTACTGCCTGCATAAACTTTGCTGACGGCGCCGGTCAGATTGTCCACTGTCAGACTGTCGCGCGGACGGGCGGTCTCGGTATGTTTGTATTCTGCACCGGCAACAACGGTTTGTTTGACCGAGCCGTCAAACTCCCACACGCTGCGTCCGTTCAGCCCGCGTATGGTCTGATTGAAACCGTAGTCGGAATAACGGGTCGAGTTACCTAATTGGCGCGCGCCCATACGCGTAATGCTCGCATCGACAGCATCGTCTTCCGTACGCAGTTTTTGCTGATAGGCAGTCAGGTTGGCTTCTTTCAGACGGCCTTCGCCAGTGTAGCGGTAGCCTGCTTCGATACGTTGACGGCGGATACGGTCGCGAGCATTGCTCTCGGATGTTGCGATGGTTACCGGCCCGCGCGATTGCGAACCCAAGCCGTTTGCCAATACGGTATCGTTGGCGTGGTAATACTGTTCGTACAAAGTTTCCAAACGGTGGCGTTCGTTGCCGATATTGCCTTTCGCCAAGATATTGTAGGCATTGTTTTTCTGTGGATTGGTAGCAGTACGCGCAGTCGAGTAGCTGGTATCGCTGCCCATGTTTTCGGTTTCATGACCTTGGCGGCGCGTCAGCATCAGCAGACCTTCAGCGTTTTCATGGAAACCGGCGGCTGTTGCCGTCACGCCGTGGCTGCGGTCGCGGCTGCGGTAGCCGTGTTTCAAACCGAAATGCCCGCGTTTGCCCGCATCGACGAAATCACTCGGAGAAAGCGTCACCATGTTCACCACGCCGCCGAGCGCATCGCTGCCGTACAGCGCGGAATAAGGACCTTTGACAATATCGACCTGCTTGAGTGTGTCGCTTTCGACCATATCTCGTCCCGAAATCGCGCCGTTGGAGCCGCCGCCTATATAAGATTCGGGAATGCGCACACCGTCCACCATCATCAGAATGCGGTTGCCGTCTATGCCTCGGATATTGATACCGGCATGACCGCGGCGGTTGTTGTCTGACGGCACGCTGACGCCGGATTCATACATCACGATATCGTCCAAATTCTGGGCCGAGGCTTGATTCAAGGTTTTGCGTCCGATAACCGACACATTCGGCGCGGCTTTATCCAAGGTTTGCGCATTGCGGTCGGCCGTGACCACCACAGGCTCTATTTCTGCCTGAGCTACCGGCATCTGAGCCGCATATAACTGTCCGGAAAAAACCGCCCCGACTACACAGGCAATCGCTTTCTTTTTCATTACATTACCCTATTATTTGAATAATAATGGTTTGCATTTATAAAACAAATAGGTAGTTTTTGCAAGTTTAGAAACTACAAGATAGCAATAACAATCACTTCAAAAACGCAAAATATAGTATGACGTAGCGGGATAAGTAATTCATGGATCAGAGGCAAAATGCCCGACCTCGTCGGCATAGAAAATCGACCTGCCGTCAGCGACCAAAAATCCCGCATCGGCGATTAGGAGGCCGCCCCCATCATCGACAATGATCGAGAAGTACATCGCAAAGAAAAACATTTAGCTACGAAACGCCAAGTGTTTTATTCTTGAATCTGTTCCAACCACCGGTACCCGAGTGTTGCTTTTGAAATCCGAATCCAAGCCTGTTTGAAATTTTCAAACAGGCTTTTATTTGTTCCACTTATCCCTCACCCTTCTATTTACCTTAAACTCAAAAAACATTTCCATATTATTAAAAACAAGTTAGAATTTCATAAAATTATAAATAATAATCAAACTTATTTGTATTATTTTAGTCAGAGTGTAATCGCATCTATTCAGTCTGTCTCATTCAGACGGCCTTACCAATCAAGTTATATGGATACATTCTATGTAACCGATCAAAGTCACCACCCTCTCCGCCTGTATCGCCGCCATTGGTTTCGTCCCTGCCGTTTATGCTGCAGATAATTCGACAGTTATTCTCGATACCATCACTGTCAAAGGGACTCGAAATAAGGATGAAATCGGTAAAAACCGCGTTTATACCCGCGAAGTCGTCAATCTTTACAAAGGCAAAAACGAAGTCGAAACCTTCAAGGGCAACACCGTATCCGACCTTTTGAGCGGTATGTCCGGCGTGTACAGCGGCGACGCGCGCAACAGCGGCGCGTTGGATCCCAATATACGCGGCGTACAGGGATAGGGGCGGATTCCCGTTACCATCGACGGCACGGAGCAGGCGATTACCGTTTGGCGCGGCTACGCGGGCGCAAACAACCGCAACTACGTTGACCCCAACATCATCAGCAGCGTTTCCATCGAAAAAGGCCCCTCGTTCAGCCGTGATATGAAGAGCGGCATAGGCGGCTCCATCGCCCTGAAGACCATCGATGCCGACGATATTGTCCCCGAAGGGCAGAAATACGGCTTTGAAGTGAAGGCGGAGGCTTCCAATAATTCCATCAAACAACGTGCCAATGTCTATGAAAAATCGGTCGATTATCGGACATTGGATGCGCCTGTTGTCGCACTTGGCGGTATTTGGCGGGCGATGTTGGACGATACCGACCGAATCGACCAGCGTTTCAACGGACGCAATAAATTTGGGAAGGATAAAGCCTACCGCATTGCCGCCGCCACCAAGCAGGACAATTTCGATGCCATGCTTGCCTATGCCTACCGCAGTAAAGGCAATTATTTTTCCGGTAAAAAAGGTGCGGAACGCTACGGTTACATCGGTCCTTGGACGATGGAAACGGTCAATGAATTAAACAGACGGGTTGCAGATGCCGCGGCAAGAGGCGAAAAATTTTACGGCAGTGAAAATATGTTAGGTTCACCTGACATTGCCAAGATCGGACTTTTTTATCATCCGGGCGGAGAGGTAACCAATACTTCGCTCGAAACCAAATCATGGGTAGGTAAAACCACCTTCCGTCTGCCGAACCATCAGACTCTTAAATTCGGCCTACGCCATACTGATGCTATTTTTGGCGAAATCATGCCTTCCCGCGTTATCGGTCCGATTTATGCCACGCCGGAAAACTTGAATAAGATTGCAGAATGGCCGAGGGCATGGGTTAAGCAGCGTTCCTACAATATCGATTATGCATGGAAGCCCGAGGGCAGCCGCTGGATAGATTTGAGCGCATCATTGTGGACAACCCGTACCAAATCCAAAACCAATACAGCAGGCGGTTCACCCGGCGATGCTCTGTATCAAGACAGGGTGGATAATCTGTCTCCATGGAAAACCGCCATGAATCGATGGCATACCTATGACGAAGAAACCAAGAGAATAATTGAAGAAGCAGGTTACACAAAAAAACCGGATGTCGTCGAACAGCTTCCGAATACCAACGGGCGATTCAATACCATAGAGGGCAATGCTTACTATGCCAACAATACCCGCAACGGTTTCAATTTTTCCAACCGTATGAAATTGCACGATAAACTGACGCTGACCTTAATGGGTGATTTCCAAAATGAAAAATTGAGATCCCGTAATGAGTTTGCCGAAGAGTTGCGTAATGAGGGAAGGGACAAATACCCCGAAGAAGTGGAAGAAGACAAAATCCGAGCCAATTATGAGTTGACCAATTTCGGAGAACCGCGCAACGGTAGGCGTAGGGAATGGAATCTCGGTTTCAATTTCCGGTATCAGCCGCTGAACTGGCTGACACTGACGGCAGGTGCGCGCTATACCAACTTCAAAATACAAGATCACAGTGAGCGTTTGAAAACGGGAATAGACAGTTGGGGGCAGCCTTTGATGATGAATCGTGGGATGGTTTACAAGCTGACACGTGTGGCTACCGAGCAGGAATATCGTGATTATCTGAATGCAATTAACAATGACGAATTCAATGCGGCAAGAGACAGTATCGTAATAGATGAAAGAGGGGTGGCAATATTAAATCCCACTCCCCGTTATGATGAAAACAGACCAAGGCTGGACAAGCTGGAATACTATTGGCTTAAGGACGATAAAGGACGTTTGAATCCGAGTACAAATCCAATTTTCTCTACACCTGGTTTGGTTACACCTGTGGTCAACCCCGCATACGATCCAAATAATCCTGAGAGTCCCCGTATGGTGTTGCCATATAAAGTGCTTATAGGAAATAATGAAAGGGATAATTATCTGACTCCGATTACACCTGCGGAGTTGCAGCGCGCCCGAAAACAGGGCGGTAGCGGGTGGGCTCCAGCTTTTTCCGCGACCGTCAATTTTACCGATTATGCCCGCGCCTATCTGCGCTATACCGAAACCCTGCGCTTTCCCAGCATTTTTGAGGGGACATACGGCTTCTCGACAGCGGCAGGCTCATTCGCCCGTTACGGCTACGGCTGGAAGCCCGAACACGCAAAAAACTGGGAGATCGGCTATATTCATGATTTGACAGGGTTGTTTCCGAAAATGAAAAGTGCGGATTTCCGCATCAACTACTTCCACAACAAAACAAAAAACGTCATCGACCGCGACTACAATCTCGAGTTTGAGCAGTTCGACAAATTATTGAGGACAGGCGTGGAATTGCAGACGCGTTTCGATACGGGAAAATTTTTTGGCGGATTGGGCGTACTGAGGACATTGAAAAACTGGATGTGTGATGATTCTTATGCATACAGGGATATTGATGTTGTATCAAAATATCTTCAAGAAGGAAAATTAATCAAACATCCAACCTGTAATCATGGCAGCATCACTGACGGTTATCTTGCTACGGCGATTCAACCCCGCTGGTCTATCGATGCAGATTTGGGCGGGCGATTCTTTAGCAATAAACTGGAAAGCGGCGTCCGTTTCCATTTCCACAGTAGGGTTTATCAAAACCGCAGGGCGATTTTTCAGGCATATCACGACCAAGCAGGTAATGGAAAACAGGCAGACCCCGACTATATGAGATGGCAACCTGTCGCTACATGGGATGCCTATCTGCGCTACAAAATCGGCAAGAACCTAACCGCAGAACTGGTTGGAACGAATTTGGGCAATCGCTATTATCTTGATCCAATCAATCCTACCCATATGCCCGCGCCGGGTAGGACAATCCGCATTGGGATAACTGGAAAATGGTAATGATCAATTAATCATTTTGAGAGTAAAAAGCCGTCTGAACATTGGGTTTCAGACGGTTTTTTACATGATGGCTTAGTTATGCCCTACTCTTTCATGTTATATGAAAGTTGAAGCTAACCTGCATAATTTTTATATCTTCTGCTTTGGAATCAAAAAGGCTGCTTGAAAATGAAACGTCTATATTTCAGACGGCCTTATATATTGCACTCCGTTAAGGGAGTGTAAATTACAAACCAAACCCCTTGACAAGTTCCGATTAGCCGACTTTTCAAGGGGTCTGAAATGTCAAAATTTGCCTACTACACAATTACACCGCAACCCGAAAAAAATCCCGTTGCCTACATCTTCCGCCTGTTTTCCGAGACCTGCGGAACCATGGATTGCTTGGAAACCAAAGCTTTTCCTATCCGCAATCCCAACAATCCCCAAATCACTTACGGTGAAGCCGATTTATACGGTCAATTAAGCGTATCCGCACTGATGGCGGAGGTGCAATCATGAACCGTTCAGCTTCAGCAAGCGCGGAACGCGCTCTTCCTTGTCTAAATAGTAACAACTGCATTGAGACCGCAAACAGCGGCGAAATCAAGCAGTTGCCAAGTCAGTATGAAAACCGTAAAGCGGATACGCTGAACGAGTTTTCCACCTCTTACAAAAAATCTACTACTGCCCTAGAAATGAACGTCAAAGCGTTCATTGAAGCCTTTGGCCTGAACAAAGTCGGCTTTTTAACACTGACCTTTGCCGATGACGTAACCGATCCGAAAGAAGCGCAACGCCGTTTTCACAGCTTGAGAACCAACTTTCTCAAACGTCACTTTCCTGAATACGTCTGTGTCTATGAGCGCACGAAGAAAGGCCGTATCCATTTCCATCTAATCGTAAATACCCGTGTCGATATACGGCGCGGCCTGAATTTCCGCGAAATCGCCGCAGGACGCTACAGTTCTGCCAATCCAGCATTGCGCCAACTGTGGGCATTGCTCCGTGAAAACGTCCACAAATACGGTTTTGGCCGTACTGAACTTTTGCCGGTCAAAACCAACAGCAAAGGCTTGGCGCGATACGTATCCAAATACATCAGCAAACACATCAACAGCCGACTGCCAGAAGACAAAGGCTATCGGCTCGTGCGTACCAGCATGGATAAAAAATCCGTGTGGAAAGTAGCAAACAGCAATTTTGCTTTTGTGTCCAAAGGCTCGAAAGAGTGGAGACGCAAGTTAAAAAAGTGGGTTGAGCAGGTAGAAAGCTACCTGAACCGCGTAGCAGAGTGGAAATACCGCGCAGCCCTGCCCAGAATTACACAAGACAATTACAACACAGTCTTGGCCTTTGTCCTAAGCCCGAAATGGGCATTTAAAAACCGCGAAATCATCGTAAACATGGAGTAAACAGCATGAGCGAAAACCAAACCCCGAAACAAGGCTTTTTTGTAACCGCGTCATTTGACCGCGCATTTGTCAAAGAGCGCAAAAACGCAGACGGCACATACGTCAAAGTCCACTATCTCGGCCTGCTCGTCCGCAGTGAAGATGGCACGCAGCTTTGCGAAGTGCGTACAAAGAACCCTGAAAAATACCAGCATTTCAAGCGCGACCAAGTCGTAACGCTGGAAATCCACCTGCGCGCCTTTAAAGACAACGTCTATTACTCTGACGAACGTTAACGTACAAGCAAAATTCAGGGGTTGGCCGTTTCCCCTGAATCAGACCCCTAAAAACGGCCACAACATTTTTTTAACTTACTTAAAGGAAAAAATCATGAATATCATGAAACTGAAAACCGCAGCGCGTAACGCCGCTGCAACCGTAGCAGTAGCCGTAATGTCTGCTCCAGCTTTGGCAGATACAAATTTGCTTGATACAGCCTCTACAGAAATTGGCGCTCTCAAAACTGGCATTATCGCCTTCGGCGCAGTTGTAGTTGGTCTGGCCGTTGTGATTGCAACTATTTCCGTTGCAAAACGCGTAATCAATAAAGCATAAGGTTTGATATGGGATATCGAGTAGGCCAAATCTGTTATGGCACGCAGATAGAAGCTCAAAATCATGTGATGTCCCAAGTCATACCGACAATCGATAAAGACGGGGTGTTAAATCACCCTGTCTTTATTGGTTCGGCATGGGAATATCACGGAAGCCAAGTAAAGCTCAACTTTCCGCAGTGCAATAATCAAGATTTTTATGATCAGGGTAGAGAGTTGGGACAGTCTATGCTATTTGCTTTTATAGGTTTATTTATTGTCGTAGTCTGCTTAAAAGTCGTAAAACTGGCCAATATGAGAAATGACGAATAAAAGGGAAAAGGAAAAATGAATGATACCAGAAGTTTATTTTATTCTCGGCGTTTCGCCCTATGCAGTCGCCTGCTTGTGCTTGTATGTTTTGGCACTCAAGTTTTAAATCCGTTAACAGTGTTTGCAGAAGTCGGCCTTCCTCCGCCGGCACAACATCAAAACGCAGGATTCCCAAGTGACCAAGCCTTGCAACGTCGTGGCTACGATCCAAAAACAGGCATTTGGAAGGTTGATGTACAAAACAACGGCAAACCGACAGTAACTAAAAATGGCGGAAATATTAATGGTAGTCAAGGCAAAAATGTAACGGTTACAGGCCGATATGGCGAAACTGGCACGATGAACACGACTGTTAATCAAAGAGTCGGTACAGGTAGGCTTCAAACTGCTGCAAATACAGTCATTGTTGCAAATGCTGTTAACAATTCTTATACAAAAAATTATGCATCAGAAGCAGCAAAGGCGTTTAAGAACGGCAATTATTTACAAGCTGCTCATAATTCAATAATGACTTTAGGAGCTACTTTAGATGGTATTTTAGGCGGAGCAATCAGAGATATAGCAACAGGCATTGGCAATGGATTGAAAGAACCTCAACAGTATGAACAATCCCAGCGCCAAGCAGAAGCCGAAGGCAACTATCAAAAAGCAGTAGCACAAGCAGCAGCTAAAAAAGCAGCAGAAGCAGCACAAAAAGCGCAACAACAAGACCAACAGAAGAAAGAAGAACAGAAGAAAGACGAAGAAGCAAAAAAGAAAGGATTATTCAAGTATCAATTAATAGTAGAAGTCGATGGGTCATATCAAAACTATGTTTTTTATGCTCCAGATGGTTATAGATTGAGTGGTTCTGATGATAATACTTTAGACCATGCACCTGCTTATATGGGTAAATTTGTTTCATCCTACAATATTGATTTAGGTAAATACGCCTCCCCTTCAACAATTAAAGTAAATACACCGTCTGATAAGCATATTTTTGTTCGTTGGGATTCCTATAAAGAAGGTACAGTTCCAGAAGCAGAAAAAGAGAAACTCGCACAAAATCAAAGCCAAGTAAAACCTGAAGACTTCATGCTGACACAAAAAGAAATGTTAGACATTCTCAAGCGTATGCTTGAAAACAATCAGACAAACCATGCCGAGCTGATGAACCAATTGGCAAAAATGGGCGTTATGAATCAATCTGCCGAGCAAAGTACATTCAGCCCTGATACCGCACTTAGTGCGCCATACACACCTGAAGGCAGTAGCACCCCACAACAAACAAGATTCAAAATGAATCAAGACGGTACTGTGGGCGTTGATTATGTGCCACGTCCGGATTTAAAGCCAAACAGTCCAGAAGCACCGAATAAGCCCGAAAAGACAACACCGAGCAGACAAGAGAGTCCGGACACGCCAAACGCACCAAATAGCCCGAATTCGCCAAACACACCGAATGAGCCGAACAGTCCGAATAGTCCTAACAATCAACAAACGCCAAAACAACAGGAAAATGGCCTTTGTTCGATTTTCCCAAATATCGCAGCGTGTGCAGATTTGGGAGAGGTTGAAGCGCAAGAACCTGAAGTTCCCCAAAATACGATCGATATAGGCTCAATAAAACCAACTGATACCTTTAAAACAGACGGCGTTTGCCCATCTCCCAAAACTTTTGATATGGGAATTTTAGGTACTTTTGAAATGAGTTATGAGAATGTTTGTTACATAGCTTCAAAAATCAGGCCAATTTTAATTTTAGTAACCATTATTAGCTGTGGTTGGGCTGCTTATGCAGCAGTAAAGGAATTGTGATATGTGGGCAAAGTTATTAACCAGCGTATTAACGACAGTTGCAGGCAAAATCATGTCAGCGGTAGGACTAAGTTTTATAACTTATGTAGGTTTAGACGCCCTTCAAAATCAGCTTATGCAAGCCGTATCCCAACAAGTAGGCGGATTGACAGAGGATTCTTTGCAAGTGCTTTATATTTTAGGGATAGGGGTTTGCCTAAACTGGATTTTCGGCACATTCACATTTATAGCTTCGCTAAAAACAATGTCCAAACTGTCAGCGATAATGGCAAGTAAATAAAAGGGTAAATCATGCTTTATTTGATTACAGGTGTTCCCGGTTCGGGTAAAACCCTAAAAATGATTTCAGACCTTATGAATAGGTCAGACTTAAAAAACCGTCCGTTATATCTTGACGGCATTCCCGAAGTAAATGACAAAATTATTCCTAACCTGCCTATTCCAGAAGGCGAAAGTATGCAGACTTGGCACAAATGGGCGCCAACGGGTGCAATACTCGTTATTGACGAATGTCAGCGCGTATTTAGGCCACGGCCAAGCGGTTCAAAAGTCCCCGATTTTGTCGCAGAACTCGAAACGCACCGCCATAGGGGCATTGATATATTCCTTCTTACACAACATCCGCGACTAATAGACGTTAATGTCCGCAGTCTTATAGGTCATCACTGCCATATCGGAAAAACCAGTTTGGGTGTGCGCCGTATGATTGAATGGGAAAGATGCGCAAATCCAGAATCTAATAGCGATGTCGCAAACGGCGTTAAAAGCGTTTATAAACTTGATAAAAAAGCATTTGGCGTTTACAAATCAGCAGAAGAACATACGAAGATTAAGACAAAACTCAGTAAAGTAGTTTTCATCTTCCCTTTTGTCCTTGGCGTGATATTAATCTGCTGTTTTTATGTATGGCAAAGCTGGAAAGACATCAGCGCCCCGATCGAAAAACCGAAAACGGAAGTTTCCGCCTTGGCGGAAAGCCCTAAAACGGACGGTACGGCAACCGCTCCAGCGGTGGACGGAACGGACGGATTAGGGCAATACCCGAAACAAGAAACAAAGGCAGAAGAACCGCCGAAACATCACATAAGCGAGGACGACTTTAAACCGAGAATAGAAGATAGGCCGGAAACAGCGCCGATGTATGACGGAATGAATAAAGCCGTTAAAACCATGCCTTGGCCGTCCGCGTGCGTAAAAAGCGATAATGGCTGTAATTGTTATACAGACCAAGGGTCTAAGATTTCAGAAATCAGCAAAAAAACCTGTTTAAGCTATATTAAAGACGGCTTGCCCTTCAATCCTTATAAAACTAAACAAAACGAAGCATTAACGGCTGATTCAAATTCATCAGTTTCAGAAAAACCGCAAGTCTTGACAATGGGTGGAAAGAGTCCGCAGAATTTAATGTATGACGGATATGAAGAAAAAGCCCTAAGTAATGAGGGCGGAAAGGTTAATTAATGAATGCTGGCCTAGCGTTTTTTCTTGGCGTTGTTTTAACAATTATTTATTTCAAAAAAGGTATAAAAGGAATTTTCATTTTTATATTTCCTATTTTATTAATTGTAACCTTTTATATTTACAATATATTAAAGACAGTTTGAAATAATCCCACCAACCCGAACACAAGTCAGGGGGAGGACGTCCAGAAAGATTTGTA
>NZ_KV799929.1:86244-100824 GCF_001810105.1 Neisseria sp. HMSC068C04 | reverse complement strand
TAGGCGTATTGCTGCGTGGTACCAAACGTGAAGACGTAGAGCGTGGTCAAGTATTGGCTAAACCAGGTACAATCACTCCTCACACTAAATTTAAAGCAGAAGTATACGTACTGAGCAAAGAAGAGGGTGGTCGTCACACTCCATTCTTCGCTAACTACCGTCCACAATTCTACTTCCGTACTACTGACGTAACTGGTGCAGTTACTTTGGAAGAAGGTGTAGAAATGGTAATGCCAGGTGAGAACGTAACCATTACTGTAGAACTGATTGCGCCTATCGCTATGGAAGAAGGTCTGCGCTTTGCGATTCGCGAAGGTGGTCGTACCGTAGGTGCGGGTGTGGTTTCTTCTGTAATCGCTTAATTGAGGGATATTGATAAATGGCAAACCAAAAAATCCGTATCCGCCTGAAAGCTTATGATTACAGTCTGATTGACCGTTCTGCGCAAGAAATCGTTGAAACTGCCAAACGTACTGGCGCTGTTGTTAAAGGTCCGATTCCTTTGCCAACTAAAATCGAACGTTTCAATATCTTGCGTTCCCCTCACGTGAACAAGACTTCTCGTGAACAATTGGAAATCCGTACCCACTTGCGTCTGATGGACATCGTGGACTGGACTGATAAAACTACTGATGCACTGATGAAACTGGATCTTCCAGCAGGTGTGGATGTAGAAATTAAAGTTCAATAAGAACTGAAAAACCGAACAGCTTGGCTGTTCGGTTTTTTATAGAATTCTTAGGCTGTCTGAAAATTTTCAGATATTGGGCAACACTTCATCCGAAAAAATGATGGGTTTAAGAAGTTAAATTGAAATTTTTGTTGATATTTCTTTGATTTGTCAATTATAATGGCGGACTTGGTACATCCGTATCAAGTTTAACTTTGTCTGAAAGGCAGGCCAATCGTAGCCCGCCCCTTTACTTAAAAGGAAAATAATCATGACTTTAGGTCTGGTTGGACGCAAAGTTGGTATGACTCGCGTGTTCGACGAACAGGGTGTTTCTGTTCCCGTAACTGTTTTGGATATGTCTGCCAACCGCGTTACACAAGTGAAATCCAAAGATACTGACGGCTACACTGCTGTACAAGTTACCTTTGGTCAGAAAAAAGCTAATCGTGTCAACAAAACTGAAGCCGGCCACTTTGCTAAAGCAGGTGTTGAAGCTGGTCGCGGTTTGGTTGAATTTGCTTTGACTGAAGAAAAACTGGCTGAATTGAAAGCCGGTGATGAAATTACCGTTTCTATGTTTGAAGTTGGTCAATTGGTAGATGTAACCGGTACCTCTAAAGGTAAAGGTTTCTCTGGTACGATCAAACGTCATAACTTCGGTGCCCAACGTACTTCCCACGGTAACTCCCGTTCTCACCGTGTTCCTGGTTCTATCGGTATGGCACAAGACCCTGGTCGCGTGTTCCCTGGTAAACGCATGGCAGGTCAATACGGTAACACTAAAGCAACTGTTCAAAAATTGGAAGTTGTACGTGTTGATGCTGAACGCCAACTCTTGTTGGTTAAAGGTGCTGTTCCGGGTTCGGTTAACAGCGACGTCGTGGTTCGTCCTAGCGTGAAAGTAGGTGCGTAATGGAATTGAAAGTAATTGACGCTAAAGGACAAGTATCTGGCAGCTTGGCTGTTTCTGATGCTTTGTTTGCTCGTGAATACAATGAAGCTCTGGTTCACCAACTGGTTACTGCTTACTTGGCAAATGCCCGTTCTGGTAATCGTGCTCAAAAAACTCGTGCCGAAGTAAACCACTCTACTAAAAAACCATGGCGCCAAAAAGGTACTGATCGTGCTCGCTCCGGTATGACTTCTTCTCCGCTGTGGCGTAAAGGTGGTCGTGCATTCCCAAACAAACCCGATGAAAACTTCACTCAAAAAGTGAACCGTAAAATGTACCGTGCCGGTATGGCGACTATTCTGTCCCAATTGGCTCGTGATGAACGTTTGTTTGCAATCGAAGCATTGACTGCTGAAACTCCTAAAACCAAAGTTTTTGCTGAACAAGTGAAAAATTTGGGTTTGGAGCAAGTTCTGTTTGTAACTAAACAGCTCGATGAGAATGTTTACTTGGCTTCACGCAACTTGCCTAACGTATTGGTTTTGGAAGCTCAACAAGTTGATCCTTACAGCTTGCTGCGTTACAAAAAAGTCGTTATCACTAAAGATGCAGTTGCACAATTAGAGGAGCAATGGGTATGAATCAACAACGTTTGACTCAAGTAATCTTGGCACCTATCGTTTCTGAAAAAAGCAACGTATTGGCTGAAAAACGTAACCAAATGACGTTTAAAGTTTTGACGAATGCAACCAAACCTGAAATTAAAGCGGCTGTTGAGCTGCTGTTCGGCGTTCAAGTTGCAGACGTTACTACCGTTACCATTAAAGGTAAAGTTAAACGTTTTGGTCGTACTTTAGGTCGTCGCAGCGATGTTAAAAAGGCTTATGTAAGCCTGGCTGCCGGTCAAGAGTTGGATTTGGAAGCCGCTGCTGCAGCTGCAGATAAGGAATAAACAAAATGGCAATCGTTAAAATGAAGCCGACCTCTGCAGGCCGTCGCGGCATGGTTCGCGTGGTAACAGAAGGTTTGCACAAAGGTGCACCTTATGCACCTCTGCTGGAAAAGAAAAATTCTACTGCCGGTCGTAATAACAATGGTCATATCACTACCCGTCATAAAGGTGGTGGCCATAAACATCATTACCGCGTTGTAGATTTTAAACGTAACAAAGACGGTATCCCTGCAAAAGTAGAGCGTATCGAATATGACCCTAACCGTACTGCATTTATCGCGCTGTTGTGCTATGCAGATGGTGAGCGTCGCTACATCATTGCTCCTCGTGGTATTCAAGCCGGTGCAGTATTGGTTTCCGGTGCTGAAGCTGCTATTAAAGTAGGTAACACTCTACCGATCCGCAATATTCCAGTTGGTACAACTATTCACTGTATCGAAATGAAACCAGGTAAAGGTGCGCAAATTGCACGTTCTGCTGGTGCTTCTGCGGTATTGCTTGCAAAAGAAGGTGCTTACGCACAAGTTCGTTTGCGTTCTGGTGAAGTGCGCAAAATTAGCGTAAATTGCCGTGCAACTATCGGTGAAGTTGGTAACGAAGAACAAAGCCTGAAAAAAATCGGTAAAGCTGGTGCTAACCGCTGGCGTGGTATTCGTCCGACCGTTCGTGGTGTTGTAATGAACCCTGTTGATCACCCACATGGTGGTGGTGAAGGCCGTACTGGTGAGGCTCGCGAACCGGTTAGCCCATGGGGTACTCCTGCTAAGGGCTACCGCACTCGTAATAACAAACGCACGGATAACATGATTGTTCGTCGTCGTTACTCAAATAAAGGTTAATTAGTATGGCTCGTTCATTAAAAAAAGGCCCATATGTAGACCTGCATTTGCTGAAAAAAGTAGATGCTGCTCGTGCAAGCAACGACAAACGCCCAATTAAAACTTGGTCACGTCGTTCTACCATTTTGCCTGATTTCATCGGTCTGACTATCGCTGTTCACAACGGTCGCACTCACGTGCCTGTATTCATCAGCGACAATATGGTTGGTCATAAATTAGGTGAGTTCTCATTGACCCGTACCTTTAAAGGCCACTTGGCTGATAAAAAGGCTAAAAAGAAATAAGGTGAATCATGAGAGTAAGTGCACAACATAAAAACGCCCGTATTTCAGCTCAAAAAGCTCGTTTGGTAGCTGATTTGATTCGTGGTAAAGACGTTGCCCAAGCTTTGAATATCTTGGTATTCAGCCCTAAAAAAGGTGCTGAGCTGATTAAAAAAGTGTTGGAATCAGCAATCGCCAATGCCGAGCACAACAATGGTGCTGATATTGACGAACTGAAAGTGGTAACTATCTTTGTTGACAAAGGCCCAAGCTTGAAACGTTTCCAAGCTCGTGCTAAAGGTCGCGGTAACCGCATCGAGAAACAAACTTGTCATATTAACGTGACAGTGGGCAACTAAGGAAAAGCTATGGGACAAAAGATTAACCCTACAGGCTTTCGCCTGGCGGTAACTAAAGACTGGGCTTCAAAATGGTTTGCTAAAAGCACCGACTTTTCTACTGTTTTGAAACAAGATATTGATGTTCGTAACTACTTGCGTAAAAAACTGGCCAATGCTTCAGTTGGTCGCGTAGTGATCGAGCGTCCTGCTAAATCTGCACGTATTACCATTCACTCTGCTCGTCCAGGTGTGGTTATTGGTAAAAAAGGTGAGGATATCGAAATCTTGAAACGTGACTTGCAAGCTCTGATGGGTGTGCCAGTTCATGTAAATATTGAAGAGATTCGTCGTCCTGAATTGGATGCGCAAATCATTGCTGATGGTATTGCCCAGCAGCTTGAAAAACGTGTTCAATTCCGTCGTGCTATGAAACGTGCAATGCAAAATGCAATGCGTTCTGGTGCTAAAGGCATCAAGATCATGACTTCAGGCCGTCTGAATGGTGCTGATATCGCTCGTAGCGAATGGTACCGTGAAGGTCGTGTACCTTTGCATACTTTGCGTGCGAACGTAGATTATGCAACTAGCGAAGCGCACACTACTTATGGTGTACTGGGTCTGAAAGTTTGGGTTTATACAGAAGGTAATATTAAATCTTCTAAACCTGAGCATGAGAAGAAACAAAGAAAGGCAGGTGGACGTAATGCTGCAGCCAACTAGACTGAAATATCGCAAGCAACAAAAAGGCCGTAACACCGGTATTGCTACTCGCGGTAACAAAGTAAGTTTCGGTGAGTTCGGTTTGAAAGCCGTAGGCCGTGGTCGTTTGACTGCCCGCCAAATCGAAGCTGCTCGTCGTACTATGACTCGTCATATTAAACGTGGCGGTCGTATTTGGATTCGTGTATTCCCTGATAAACCAATTACTGAGAAACCTATCCAAGTTCGTATGGGTGGCGGTAAAGGTAATGTGGAATATTACATTGCTGAAGTTAAACCAGGCAAAGTATTGTACGAAATGGACGGTGTTCCTGAGTCTTTGGCTCGTGAAGCATTTGAATTGGCCGCTGCCAAATTGCCTATTCCTACAACCTTTGTAGTAAGACAGGTGGGTCAATAATGAAAGCAAATGAATTGAAAGACAAATCTATTGAGCAATTAAACTCTGATTTGTTGGACTTGTTGAAAGCTCAGTTTGGCTTACGCATGCAAAATGCAACCGGTCAGTTGGGTAAATCTAGCGAGTTGAAACGTGTACGTCGCGATATTGCTCGTATTAAAACCATTTTAACTGAAAAAGGTGCTAAGTAATGAGCGAAGCTAAAAATGTTCGTACTTTGCAAGGCAAAGTGGTAAGCGACAAAATGGACAAAACTGTTACAGTATTGGTTGAACGTAAAGTTAAACACCCTCTGTACGGTAAAATTATTCGTTTATCAACTAAAATCCATGCTCATGATGAAAACAATCAATATGGCATTGGTGATGTAGTGGTAATCGAGGAATCTCGTCCTTTGTCAAAAACCAAGTCTTGGGTTGTAAAAGAATTGGTTGAGAAAGCCCGTACTGTTTGATTTAGAACACAGTAATGTAGCTTAATAAGAAACGAAGTCTTGCAGCAAAGTTAATTTGCGTGTAAACTTCGTTTCTTATCTTCCAGCTTCTTATGGAAGTTTCTCTCCCTTCGGGATCCAAGACTGGTTTACTAGAACCGTGATGGTTTCATTTAATAAGCAGCTTAAAGTAAGGTGCGAGTTATATGAAAGTGGTAAATTAAGTTGGTTAATTTAAAGGTACTAATATGATTCAAATGCAGACCATCTTAGATGTGGCTGATAACTCTGGTGCGCGTCGCGTAATGTGCATCAAAGTATTGGGCGGATCTAAGCGTCGCTACGCTTCTGTTGGCGACATTATTAAAGTTGCAGTTAAAGATGCAGCCCCACGTGGTCGTGTCAAAAAAGGTGATGTATACAATGCGGTAGTTGTTCGTACTGCTAAGGGTGTGCGTCGTCCTGATGGTGCGTTAATTAAATTCGATAACAATGCTGCTGTGTTGTTGAATAATAAACTTGAACCTCTGGGTACCCGTATTTTTGGTCCGGTAACCCGTGAATTGCGTACTGAGCGATTTATGAAAATCGTTTCATTGGCGCCTGAAGTATTATAAGGAATAGCGCGATGAATAAGATCATTAAAGGCGATCAGGTTGTAGTGATTACCGGTAAAGATAAAGGTAAGCAAGGTCAAGTAGTTCGAGTGTTGGGTGATAAAGTTGTTGTTGAGGGTGTTAATGTCGTAAAACGCCATCAAAAACCTAATCCAATGCGTGGTATTGAGGGTGGCATTATTACTAAAGAAATGCCTTTGGATATTTCTAATATTGCAATCCTGAATCCGGAAACTAATAAAGCAGACCGTGTTGGTATTAAGCTGATTGAAAATGAAGGCAAAGTTAAACGCGTTCGTTTCTTCAAATCAAATGGCTCTATCATTGGAGCATAAGGAGATAACATGGCTCGTTTGAGAGAGTTTTATAAAGATACAGTTGTTCCTGAATTGGTTAAACAATTTGGTTACAAATCAGTAATGGAAGTTCCACGTATTGAAAAAATCACCTTGAATATGGGTGTAGGTGAAGCTGTTGCTGATAAAAAAGTTATGGAGCATGCTGTTTCTGATTTAGAGAAAATTGCTGGTCAAAAACCAGTTGTTACTGTTGCTCGTAAATCTATCGCAGGTTTTAAAATCCGTGATAACTATCCAGTTGGTTGCAAAGTAACATTGCGTCGTGATCAAATGTTTGAATTCTTGGATCGTTTGATTACTATTGCGTTGCCTCGCGTACGTGACTTCCGTGGTGTAAGCGGTAAATCATTTGATGGTCGTGGCAATTACAATATGGGCGTTCGTGAGCAAATTATTTTCCCGGAAATTGAATACGATAAAATCGATGCTTTGCGTGGTTTGAATATTACTATTACAACTACTGCAAAAACTGATGAAGAAGCGAAAGCTTTGTTGTCACTGTTCAAGTTTCCGTTTAAAGGATAATCATGGCTAAGAAAGCACTTATTAATCGTGAGCTGAAACGTCAAGCATTGGCGAAAAAGTTTGCAGCTAAACGTGAGGCAATTTTCGCTGTTATTAATGATGCTAATGCGACTGAAGAAGAACGTTTTGAAGCACGTTTGAAATTTCAATCCATTCCTCGTAATGCAGCACCTGTACGTCAACGTCGTCGTTGTGCTTTAACAGGTCGTCCTCGTGGCACTTTCCGTAAATTTGGTTTGGGCCGTATTAAAATCCGTGAAATCGCTATGCGTGGCGAGATCCCTGGTGTTGTTAAAGCTAGCTGGTAATAGGAGTATAAATAATGAGTATGCATGATCCTATTTCCGATATGTTGACTCGTATTCGCAATGCGCAACGTGCTAATAAAGCAGTAGTTGCCATGCCTTCCTCTAAACTGAAATGTGCAATTGCAAAAGTTCTGAAAGAAGAAGGTTATATCGAGGATTTTGCGGTTTCTGCTGATGCAAAACCGGTATTGGAAATTCAATTGAAATACTATGCAGGTCGTCCTGTGATTGAGCAAATTAAACGTGTTTCACGTCCAGGTTTGCGTATTTACAAAGCATCAAGTGAGATTCCTAGTGTAATGAATGGCCTGGGTGTCGCTATTGTTAGTACTTCTAAAGGTGTAATGACTGATCGCAAAGCCCGTTCTGAGGGTGTAGGTGGTGAGTTGTTGTGCATCGTAGCCTAGTGGAGAAAAGTAAATGTCACGCGTCGCAAAAAACCCAGTGACTGTTCCTGCTGGTGTAGAAGTAAAATTCGGAACAGATGCATTGGTTATCAAAGGTAAAAACGGTGAATTGTCTTTTCCTTTGCATTCCGATGTTGCTATTGAACTGAACGATGGTAAATTGACTTTTGCTGCAAAAAATGACAGTAAACAGGCTAATGCTATGTCTGGTACTGCTCGTGCATTGGTTAATAACATGGTTAAGGGTGTTTCTGAAGGTTTTGAGAAAAAACTTCAATTGATTGGTGTGGGTTATCGTGCCCAAGCTCAAGGCAAAGTTTTGAACTTGTCTCTGGGTTTCTCTCATCCAATCGTATACGAAATGCCTGAAGGTGTTTCTGTTCAAACTCCTAGCCAAACAGAAATCGTTTTGACTGGTGCAGATAAACAAGTGGTTGGCCAAGTCGCTGCTGAAATCCGTGCATTCCGTTCTCCTGAGCCTTATAAAGGTAAAGGTGTTCGTTATGTAGGTGAAGTAGTAGTGATGAAAGAAGCCAAGAAAAAATAATTGAGGTTCACTAATGGATAAACATACAACCCGACTCCGTCGTGCACGCAAAACCCGTGCGCGTATTGCGGACTTGAAAATGGTAAGATTATGTGTGTTCCGCAGCAATAATCATATTTATGCTCAAGTAATTAGTGCTGAAGGTGATAAAGTATTGGCTCAAGCCTCTACATTGGAAGCTGAAGTACGTAGTAGCCTGAAATCAGGTAGCAACGTTGCAGCAGCAGCTGTAGTTGGTAAGCGTATTGCTGAAAAAGCTAAAGCAGTAGGTGTTGAAAAAGTTGCTTTTGACCGTTCAGGTTTCCAATATCACGGTCGTGTGAAAGCTTTGGCTGAAGCTGCACGTGAAAATGGTTTAAGCTTCTAATATTTGGAGACTTTCAGATGGCAAAACATGAAATTGAAGAACGCGGTGACGGCCTGATTGAAAAGATGGTCGCAGTAAATCGCGTGACTAAAGTAGTTAAAGGTGGCCGTATCATGGCTTTCTCTGCACTGACTGTTGTTGGTGATGGTGATGGTCGCATCGGTATGGGCAAAGGTAAATCAAAAGAAGTACCAGTTGCTGTTCAAAAAGCAATGGATCAAGCTCGACGCTCTATGATTAAAGTACCTTTGAAAAATGGTACTATTCATCATGAGGTTATTGGCCGTCATGGTGCTACTAAAGTATTTATGCAACCTGCTAAAGAAGGTAGTGGTGTGAAAGCTGGTGGTCCAATGCGTTTAGTATTTGATGCTATGGGTATCCATAACATTTCAGCTAAAGTGCATGGTTCTACTAACCCTTACAATATTGTACGCGCTACATTAGACGGTTTGTCTAAACTGTATACCCCTGCTGATATTGCTGCTAAACGTGGCTTGACAGTAGAAGATATTTTGGGAGCTAACCATGACTGAGCAAAAAAAGATTAAAGTTACATTGGTTAAGAGCCTGATCGGTACAATTGAATCTCATCGTGCATGTGCTCGTGGTTTAGGTTTGCGCCGCCGTGAACATACTGTAGAGGTTTTGGATACCCCTGAAAACCGTGGCATGATCAATAAAATCAGCTACTTGTTGAAAGTGGAGTCTTAATATGTTTTTGAATACTATTCAACCTGCTGAGGGTGCTACTCGCGCTAGTCGTCGTGTAGGCCGTGGTATTGGTAGCGGCTTGGGTAAGACAGGTGGTCGTGGTCATAAAGGTCAAAAAAGCCGTTCTGGTGGCTTCCACAAGGTAGGTTTTGAAGGCGGTCAAATGCCTTTGCAACGCCGTCTGCCGAAACGTGGCTTCAAATCTTTGACTGCTGCCACAAATGCTGAAGTTCGTTTAAGTGAATTAAATCTGATTGCTGTGAACGAGATTGATGTCTTAGTTCTTAAACAAGCTGGTCTGATTCCTGCAACTGCTTCTAATGTAAAAGTTATTGCTTCTGGTGAAATCTCAAAAGCAGTTACCTTGAAAGGTGTAAAAGCTACTAAAGGTGCTAAAGTTGCTATTGAAGCTGCCGGTGGTAAAGTAGAAGAATAAGGCTTGCACTACAGTGGCTAATCAACAATCTTTATCAGGATTATCCAAATTTGGTGATCTGAAAAAACGTCTGGTGTTCCTTTTAGGTGCTTTAGTCGTTTTCCGTATTGGTGCTCATATACCGGTACCGGGCGTAGATGCTGTTGCATTAGCTAAGTTATACGAAGGCGCTGCAAACGGCATATTCGGAATGTTAAATATGTTCTCGGGTGGTTCGTTGGAGCGCTTTAGTATATTTGCAATTGGTATCATGCCTTATATTTCGGCATCGATTATTGTTCAGCTTGCTTCTGAAATTGTTCCTTCTTTAAAAGCTTTAAAGAAGGAAGGTGAGGCCGGTAGGAAAATAATTACGAAATATACTAGGTATGGGACGGTATTATTGGCTGTATTGCAAAGCTTTGGTGTTGCAACATTTGTTTATCAACAAGGTGTTGTTGTAACGAGTTCGCTTGAGTTTCATATTTCTACAGTAGTCTGTTTGGTTACAGGTACTATGTTTCTGATGTGGTTAGGGGAGCAAATTACCGAGCGTGGTATTGGTAATGGTATTTCTTTAATTATTACAGCAGGCATTGTATCGGGTATTCCATCCGGTATTGTTCGGTTGTTAACTTTGACTGAACAAGGTTCCATGAGTATGTTGATGGCAGTATCAATTGTGATTGGTATTTTGCTGTTGATCTATGCTGTAGTTTATTTTGAGAGTGCTCAGCGTAAAGTTCCTGTGCATTATGCTAAAAGACAGTTTGGCTCTGGAATGATGCCGGGACAAAGCATTCATATGCCATTCAAGCTAAATATGGCAGGTGTTATTCCTCCTATTTTTGCTTCCAGTATCATTTTATTTCCATCTACCCTTTTAGGTTGGTTTGGTTCAAATAGTACGAATTCTGTTCTTCATAAGATTGCTGCAATGCTGCAACACGGACAGCCTTTGTATATTGTATTATTTGCCACAACTATCATCTTCTTCTGCTATTTCTATACTGCTTTAGTGTTTAGCCCTAAAGAGATGGCTGAAAATTTGAAGAAGAGTGGTGCATTTGTGCCGGGTATTCGCCCAGGTGAGCAAACCTCTAGATATTTGGAAAAAGTTGTACTGAGACTGACATTATTTGGTGCTTTGTATATCACTATAATCTGTCTGATACCTGAATTTTTAACGACAGCATTGAAGGTTCCTTTTTATTTAGGTGGAACATCTTTGCTTATTTTGGTTGTCGTTACAATGGATTTTAGGACACAAATCAATTCATATCGAATGAGTAGTCAGTATGAAGACTTGATGAGTCGTCCAGATATGAAATCTTTGTCACGTAAATAGGCTTATGGCTAAAGAAGATACCATACAGATGCAGGGCGAAATTCTTGAGACTTTGCCCAATGCAACATTTAAAGTAAAACTGGAAAATGATCATGTAGTACTTGGTCATATATCTGGAAAAATGCGGATGCACTATATCCGTATTTCTCCAGGTGATAAGGTAACAGTTGAATTAACTCCTTATGATTTAACCCGTGCTCGGATTGTTTTCCGAGCAAGATAAACGATAAAAGGAAATAAAATGCGTGTACAACCTTCTGTAAAGAAAATTTGTCGCAATTGCAAGATTATTCGTCGTAATCGTGTAGTTCGCGTAATTTGTACTGACCCACGTCACAAACAACGTCAAGGTTAAGAAGCTAGTTTTCTTAACTATTGATTTTGTGGTATAGTGACATACTTTGCCCTAAAAAGGAAAAAATATGGCTCGTATTGCAGGGGTAAATATCCCTAATAATGCCCATATCGTAATTGGCCTTCAGGCTATTTATGGTATTGGTGCGACTCGTGCTAAATTGATTTGTGAGGCAGCAAATATTGCTCCTACTACTAAAGCAAAAGATTTGGACGAGGCTCAATTAGACGCTTTGCGTGAGCAAGTTGCTAAATATGAAGTTGAAGGCGATTTGCGTCGTGAAGTAACGATGAGCATTAAACGACTGATGGATATGGGTTGCTATCGCGGCTTCCGTCATCGTCGTGGCTTGCCTTGTCGTGGTCAACGCACTCGCACAAATGCTCGTACCCGTAAAGGTCCGCGCAAAGCGATTGCCGGTAAGAAATAAATTTTAAGGAATTTGATTAATGGCTAAAGCAAACACAGCTTCGCGTGTACGTAAAAAAGTACGTAAAACCGTAAGCGAAGGTATTGTGCACGTTCATGCATCTTTCAACAATACCATCATTACAATCACTGACCGTCAAGGCAATGCATTGTCTTGGGCTACCTCTGGCGGCGCTGGTTTTAAAGGTTCTCGTAAAAGTACACCATTTGCAGCACAAGTTGCAGCAGAAGCAGCTGGTAAAGTTGCCCAAGAGTATGGCGTTAAAAATTTAGAAGTTCGCATTAAAGGCCCTGGCCCTGGTCGCGAATCTTCTGTACGTGCTTTAAACGCTCTTGGTTTCAAAATTACCAGCATTACTGACGTTACCCCGTTGCCTCATAACGGTTGCCGTCCGCCTAAAAAACGTCGTATTTAATATTGGAGTGATTTAAAACATGGCACGTTATATTGGCCCTAAATGTAAATTAGCACGTCGCGAAGGTACGGATCTATTTTTGAAGAGTGCACGTCGCTCTTTGGATTCCAAATGTAAAATGGATTCTGCACCTGGTCAGCACGGTGCGAAAAAACCACGTTTGTCAGACTACGGTTTGCAATTGCGTGAAAAACAAAAAATTCGTCGTATTTATGGCGTATTAGAGCGTCAATTCCGTCGTTACTTCGCGGAAGCAGCTCGTCGTAAAGGCTCTACCGGTGAATTGCTGCTGCAATTGCTGGAGTCTCGTTTGGACAATGTCGTTTACCGTATGGGTTTTGGCTCTACTCGCGCCGAAGCACGTCAATTGGTTTCTCATAAAGCTATCGTTGTAAACGGTCAAGTTGTTAATATCCCTTCTTTCCAAGTTAAAGCAGGTGATGTTGTAGCTGTTCGTGAAAAAGCTAAGAAACAAGTACGTATCCAAGAAGCATTGAGCCTGGCTACTCAAATTGGCTTGCCAAGCTGGGTATCTGTTGATGCCGACAAATTGGAAGGCGTATTCAAAAATATGCCGGATCGCTCAGAATTGTCTGGCGATATTAATGAACAGCTGGTGGTAGAGTTCTACTCTAAATAATGCTAGCTCAATGAGGGACAGTTAAATGCAAAATAGCACAACCGAATTTTTGAAACCTCGTCAAATCGATGTAGATACTTTGTCTTCCACTCGGGCCAAGGTGTCTATGCAACCATTTGAACGTGGTTTTGGTCATACTTTAGGTAATGCTTTGCGTCGTATCTTACTGTCATCCATGAATGGCTTTGCCCCAACTGAAGTAGTTATTTCCGGCGTATTGCACGAATACTCTACTATTGATGGTGTTCAAGAGGATGTTGTTGACGTTCTCTTGAACATTAAAGGTATCGTATTCAAGCTTCACGGTCGTAATCAAGTTCAGTTGACTTTGAAAAAAACAGGTGCCGGTGCTGTTGTAGCCGGTGATATTGATTTGCCACACGATGTGGAAATCATCAATCCTGAACATGTTATTTGCCACTTGGCTGACAATGGCCAAATCGACATGGAAATTAAAGTAGAGCAAGGTCGTGGTTATCAATCTGTTTCAGGCCGTCGCGTATTGCGTGATGAGAATAAACAGATTGGTGCGATTCAGTTGGATGCGAGCTTTTCGCCCATCAGTCGTGTTAGCTTTGAAGTTGAACCTGCACGCGTAGAGCAACGCACGGATTTGGATAAGTTGGTTTTGGATATTGAAACCAATGGTTCTATTGATCCAGAAGAAGCTGTACGTAGTGCCGCACGTATCTTAATTGACCAAATGTCTATTTTTGCAGATCTGCAAGGTACTCCGGTTGAAGAGGTTGAAGAAAAAGCGCCTCCTATCGATCCTATCTTGCTGCGTCCTGTAGATGATTTGGAATTAACCGTACGTTCAGCTAATTGTCTGAAAGCTGAAGATATTTACTATATTGGCGATTTGATTCAACGTACTGAAACCGAGCTTCTCAAGACCCCTAATTTGGGTCGTAAATCTTTGAATGAGATCAAAGAAGTGTTGGCCTCTAAAGGTCTGACATTAGGTTCCAAATTAGAAGCTTGGCCGCCTGTAGGCTTAGAAAAGCCGTAAGTTTGAAGATTAAAGGATAATGACATGCGTCATCGTAATGGCAACCGCAAATTAAACCGTACTAGCAGCCACCGTGCTGCGATGCTGCGCAATATGGCGAATTCCTTGTTGACTCACGAAACCATCGTGACAACTTTGCCTAAAGCAAAAGAATTGCGCCGCGTAGTTGAGCCCTTGATTACCTTGGGTAAAAAACCTTCTTTGGCAAACCGTCGTTTGGCTTTTGACCGCACTCGCGATCGTGATGTTGTAGTTAAATTGTTTGACGAATTGGGTCCACGCTTTGCTGCTCGTAACGGCGGCTATGTTCGTGTACTGAAATACGGTTTCCGTAAAGGCGACAATGCTCCTTTGGCATTGGTTGAATTGGTTGATAAAGCAGCTGATTCTGCTGAATAAGCAAATTAATATGAAAGCACTACCTGTTTAGGTGGTGCTTTTTATTTGGATAGCCCCTTTCTCATTTCGCAGTGCTACAATCTTGAAAGATATTGGGCTTGATGCAAAAGCGTTGTAGCTCCCTTTCTCATTTCGCAGTGCTACAATTTCTTGTAGCAGTTCATCTTCGGCAGGAGTGTTGTAGCTCCCTTTCTCATTTCGCAGTGCTA
>NZ_KV799929.1:85723-86144 GCF_001810105.1 Neisseria sp. HMSC068C04 | reverse complement strand
AGCTCCCTTTCTCATTTCGCAGTGCTACAATCATCTTACTGACAGCATCCTCCGAATCACGGTTGTAGCTCCCTTTCTCATTTCGCAGTGCTACAATATACGCGCGCGCCCAAGATGTAGCCTTTATGTTGTAGCTCCCTTTCTCATTTCGCAGTGCTACAATGAACGTGTTGAAGCTTGCGGCGGTAATCGTGTTGTAGCTCCCTTTCTCATTTCGCAGTGCTACAATTAAAGAAGTAGCAGGCGTTTGTTGTACTGTGTTGTAGCTCCCTTTCTCATTTCGCAGTGCTACAATGAGGTGTACACCAATGGTCTGCCGGTTGGCGTTGTAGCTCCCTTTCTCATTTCGCAGTGCTACAATTAATGCTTCAAGACTTCGTCTATCAGCATGGTTGTAGCTCCCTTTCTCATTTCGCAGTGC
>NZ_KV799929.1:85399-85623 GCF_001810105.1 Neisseria sp. HMSC068C04 | reverse complement strand
AGCTCCCTTTCTCATTTCGCAGTGCTACAATTGATAAAAATAGTTTATGGCTTAATTCATGGTTGTAGCTCCCTTTCTCATTTCGCAGTGCTACAATCGAGTACCTGACGAACTACACCCGCGCCCCGTTGTAGCTCCCTTTCTCATTTCGCAGTGCTACAATTCGCCCAAATATTATTGGTGCGCCCGAATTGTTGTAGCTCCCTTTCTCATTTCGCAGTGCT
>NZ_KV799929.1:85075-85299 GCF_001810105.1 Neisseria sp. HMSC068C04 | reverse complement strand
AGCTCCCTTTCTCATTTCGCAGTGCTACAATCAGTTCGCCGTTCACGCCAACGCGGTTTTGGTTGTAGCTCCCTTTCTCATTTCGCAGTGCTACAATGCATGTAACCGTTAAATAAGCCTGTTTGCTGTTGTAGCTCCCTTTCTCATTTCGCAGTGCTACAATAACAAGACAGACAGCCCGTAAGAGTATTGCGTTGTAGCTCCCTTTCTCATTTCGCAGTGCT
>NZ_KV799929.1:84750-84975 GCF_001810105.1 Neisseria sp. HMSC068C04 | reverse complement strand
TAGCTCCCTTTCTCATTTCGCAGTGCTACAATCCTTCTTTATATGATTTGTAATAAACATAGGTTGTAGCTCCCTTTCTCATTTCGCAGTGCTACAATTTTATTTAATGCACGCATTATAACCTAGCTGTTGTAGCTCCCTTTCTCATTTCGCAGTGCTACAATTTTCAAAGCCCAGCGTTCCGCCCTCGGATTGTTGTAGCTCCCTTTCTCATTTCGCAGTGCT